>NZ_CAWQTY010000168.1:0-43948 GCF_963897815.1 Xenorhabdus sp. Sc-CR9 | reverse complement strand
GGGAAGTGGATGGTATGATAAGCATGACTCGATCCTTTTTTCTGTGATTTTGCGTTTTGGGAACAAAAATTTCGCAAATTTAGGATCGAGTTTCTTTGATACTCCTACCATTTTGACAAGCTATTTAGTGTAGAGGTTATATTAGGAAATAGAATGGATGTGGTTATTGTGGTTAAAATAACAGCGATTGATAGTTTCTTTGCTAATAGAATTTTACTTCTGTTTTCACTACTTGATGGAGTGTTTTTTATATCATTAAAATATACCATTGCTGGAAGAAATGATGATAGTGCAAATGCAATCATGAAAGCCAATGCTATTAGCAATGATATTGTTTTCTCTCCTGTACTATTCTTTAACAGCAAACTAACAGGAAGCGATATTGATAATGTAGCGAATACTATTGTGAATGTAGCTACTAGTACTTGGCCTACCTTTCTAAACTTATCAAAAATACTATTATTTTCAAAATTCCCCTTAAATAATGAAGTTGATATAAAAATCAACAAAGATAATGTTGCTATTATAGCGATGACCTGTAATACAGAAGGAGGTGAAATTATTTTTTTAATAAAAGGAACATGAGGAAGGAATACTAATGTTAAGAATAAAGTTGAACACCCCCAACCTAGCCAAGGCATAGATATTGGATTTTTAATTACATCAGGAAATATGGAATAGTGAGAAATAAGTATGGAGCTAGGTAGAATGAGGATTATAACTATAGCAGTAGAGAGAATTACCGCAGATATTAATAAAGAAATCAATCCTATATTAATTGAAAAAGAGTCCATTAGTAAATCTAACCTACCAATATTATTTAAGTAACTCCATACCATTATGCCGGACAAAATCGTTAGATAAGGTATTAATTTAACCATTTTCTTACTGATTTTTTGGTAAATTTCTTTCAACTCGTCTGTTGCTTGACTCGTCATAATACACCTCATTAAATATTGGATTATTAATAACCAAGAACCGTCTTGCAGATAATAAAGATACAGTTATAAAGTATCTTATTGTCCGATTTAGTCGCACTTTTATACAGAATACTGTCAAATAAACTAGAGACTAATCCCAAAAATGTGTGCAATATCTAACCTTTTGAATATTTGATTTCATTAATACCTATACTGCACAGGTATTAAAAAATCAATCGGTTATCTAAATTCCATCAAAGTTATTCAATCGCTGCCGCTGTTCCTCACTCAAGCTAAACGCAAACTCTTCATGCTCAAGCTGCCATGTACCAAAACTCATCAGAAACGCAATCGGGAGTCTATCTTGTTTACCGATTTCTTCTTGTTTGGTTTGATATTAGTGTTAGCATCCGTCTCCATTACGATATTGGATATCGCCCACGCAAGCACCGGATCGCCGTTAAAAAGAATAATCTTACGGTTAACGAATACGTCGGCAGATTCGGCGACGGGGCTAAAGCGCATATAGGTTTGCGGGAAGGGTTCAATGCCCAGACCCGAACCCTGTAATTATGTTCTTAGATGCGGGGTGTTCAATGTGTCGAAACCCGCCAGCTTGATATCAAAGTACTGATTGTCTCTGAGCATATTATCATCAATACGGTCATAACCATGTAATCACCTTATATGGTGCGTATCCAGCCCACTTGTGCCCCCTGGCGACAGATGGCCGATTCTTATTGGCGGGGTTTTGTAACTGCGCTTCGGGCAGGTAATGACAAGTCAATAATAGCAGTTTATTGTCCACGGGGAAGGTGTAACAGATACTGGTAATACCGCTCGTTGAAGACAATTCCAGTCCGGAGTTTTCCATTTTCAATATCAAAAGCGTACTACTCCCATGCGTTCATGCAACAAGGGGACGACAAATTCGTAAGGAGCGAATTTGCCCAACCAAAGGGGCTGGCCTCTGGTGAAAGTCAGGAGCCTCTCATTAATCCCAAGAAGCATAGCTGACCATATGTTTATATGAGTAAACGAGGCAACAAAACTACAACTTGAAAGAGAGGGGTATAAATGTCCTTTTCCACAAAATAGCGCCTTATTAGATAAAATTCGAGTTCAATTACCGCTTTATTACATAAATACTTTTCGTAGTCTGCAATTCCACTCAAAAGCCGACCCTAACGGGGATAGCGTTTTTGGAAACTCGGTAACGATAGTCAGTATTTTTCCCTTCTAATTGAGACATAGTGTAAAAACTCTATTCAATACGATGATTTCTATGGATGAATTATCAAAGAAAAAACATTCAGCTTGATGCAAAACACTCCCATCATACAATCATAACTATCGTATTGGTTTTATTTAAAAAAATAAAACCAATACCCTATATCAGGCAGTGAAAACCCCTTTGTTTTAGTAAACCTCAAAAGTGCGAGTAGAATCAAATTACTGGCTAATTAAAAGCCTATTAAGTGGAAAAAATAATAATAAATGATATTTATGATGAAAAGTTAGTAATTTACCGCTAATAATTCGCCAAAATATTAAAATCTACTTATATAAGAAAAATCAATGAAATTTTTTTAAAAAACAAAACATTTTATATCAAACTGTCTAGTTTAGATTTATAATCCGAATGATAATTACGAGATAGAATTTAATTTTAGATATGTAACTCTTTAAGGATATTAATTCTGGTTAGACCTGTGTAACCTGATTGGTATCAAGTAACAACTTTTAAACATCAATACTATTTCAATGTAATAAAATATGTGAATAACAAAAAAAATTCATATATTATAAGTGCTTAAATAGAATGGTTTGTAGTATGTAATGAAATTTGACTTAGGTTATATTATGTAGGATTATGTTTACAGTTTGATATATTTTGTCCAGTTTATAACCCCAAAAAAGATAGCAATAAGAATAGAAGATGCAAATTAATAAAGGATTAGATATAAATTTACTGTAATTTGCATATTTATCTTATTTAAATTAATTTTAATCATTAAAAATCAACAAATTAAAATAATTAAATTATATACAAATCCCATGGGATAAAAATTAGGAGCATATTGGTTATCTCTTATGTAAGGGGAACAAAAATGTTGTGTATTCTGCAACAGGAAATCAGCCAGAAGACGCAGCAGAGACAACGACAAAACAGAGAAACGTGACTCGTATCATGGAAGAACACACCTTACCTCGGTGAGGGGATGTTTTTTACAACACGTTAATAAAAAAGGTCATGTCATTAAAAAAACAAGACGCATGTCAGAAAACGAAGCGGCGAATCAGGTGGTAACAATAGGCATACCATGAACGGTAGTGAACCCGTCAAGGCAGGCTCTATTTTACAAATAACTAGCGGGGTGAAAATCTAACTATTTTCAAGCCCCGGATTATCCTCCTTGATAACGCCATAACTTACTGATTAAAAATAAAGGATAAGATATGGAAGACGCAAACCTATTAGTCGGAGAACGTATTCAGACCAAAAGGAAAGAGTTGGGTATCACGGCAACAGCATTAGCAAAGCAAATTGGTATTAGTCAGCAACAGCTTTCACGTTATGAAAGGGGAACGAACCGAATTAACATAGTTCATCTTGTTGATATTGCAGCAATATTGGATACCCCGATTAGTTGGTTTTTTGATTTTTGTAGCAAGAGTGGCAAACAGGACAGTACTGTCAATAAACTCACGGATCAATACATTCCCATTGCAGAGACAATTATAGGAAAAAATGGCCGCTAAATGGCTCAAGATCAATTTGTCAGAAGCCTGTTATGAGGCTGATTTAATTCTAAATTTTTCAGGCTTCTGACTCTTGTCAGTTAATATTGCTGCATAGCGCATTTTATTATCGGGAGTGATCTACCGCCTCAACTACATCCAGAACAAATTGCTTGATGATCAGCTGTTCTTCCACTGAGTAATTTTCCAGTATTTGCAGCCATTTTGCTTCCGCCTGTTGGTGTAATTTTTCATGGGCAACAAATACTTTCTTACCTTCAATAGTTAAACTGAAATAGCTCTCTTTCTGGTTATCCACCATTTTCAGTTTCTCAAGAATTACACGTTGAATAAGTTTTGCACAAATTTTCGAGATAGCACCTTTGGTCATTTTCATCGCTTGGCTGATAGCCGTGATGTTTAATAACCCCGACTCTCCAATGCACTGAATAACATGCAATTCAGATAGTGAATAATCACTGATTCCATATTCCCGGAGTTTCTCTTTATCATGCCCTTGCTTCACATCATTTCTTAAATGTATCAAGTGGTGAATGGCGGCAAGGATTTCACGTTGACAAGCAGTGCTGTTAATCATTACTACTATTCCCAAAGAACGATTTTTCCAAAGAACTCTTTTCCCAAAGAGCACACTTTCTAAAGAAACGATTTTCGACATCATAGCAAAGAAGACGAAAAAAGATCTTTACAAAATCTACCAATTTATTAATCTCCATATTGTTTCCTTGGAAACAATATGGAGAAAAAGATGAATCAGCATCCTTCAATTCGCAATATAAAAATGGTTTTCTATCTGGTGTGTTTTAGTGCCCTATTAGGTTCTCTTGCACAGAATATCTATACTCCTTTGATACCCACCATCAAAGAGTTATTTGGCACATCCCTGCCTTTAGTTAATCTCACTGTGTCAGCATTCACATTTGTTTTAGCTGTTATGCAAATCGTGTACGGCCCACTCGCTGACAGTAAAGGGCGTAAAGCTGTTCTGCTCCCGGCCCTTGCGGTTTCTGTTATCGGCTCCATCGGTTGTGCTATGACTCACGATATCTATTGGCTGATTTTCTTTCGAGTAATACAGGCTCTCGGGATTGCCGCCATCCCTGTTATTGCTGCAACAATTATTGGTGATCTGTATAAAGGGCAGGATCGTGCAAAGGCCATTAGTTCCTATCAAATGTTACTTACACTTGCCCCAGCTTCTGGGCCATTACTTGGCGGCTACTTGGCTGAATTAAATGGATATGTTGCTATTTTCCAGTTTATCGCGGTGATTGGCGGGCTATTATTCATCGGTAACTTGCTTTGGTTGCCAGAAACTAATCCCAGACAACCCGAAAATGTTCAAAGGGGATCCTTTCATTTTCGTCTTATTTTGTCAGATCGTATTGCGCAATCCGTTTTTTTCGTTAGCTTTATGCTGTTCTATTGTTATTTTTGCTTTCTGACTTTTTTACCCATTATCCTAAATAGTGAATACCATTTCAGCCCTGCTGACATTGGTTGGATGTATATTCCGATGTCATTAGCTATGATTGCTGGCAGTTATAGCTATCGTCTAATCCATCATCGGCTTTCTCATATAAATGCATTGATTATCAGCAGTCTGCTGAATTTATCCATAATTTTCCTATTTTCCATGACATATCAATTTGGTATTCCTACGCTCATTATTGTCACGGCGTTGTACGGTTTCACTTTAGGTCTATCAACTCCTACGCACGCTACATTACTACTCGCAAAGTTTGTGAAAGAGCGCGCTACCGTGATTGGGCTTTATAATTTCATCAGATATATGGGCATGGCGACCGGCCCAATAGTGGGGAGTTTTTTGTTGTTCAATAATCACTATGAATGGATATTTTTAGTCGGGGCTGCGTTACTTGCCTTATCTATTACTTTTACCCGTATCATGACTCAGAGATAAAGCGTAAGGGCACCTAATACACAAATAGCGGATAAACCAAGTCAGTGCCAACATTGCCATCGTAATAAAATCTACCAAGACTACTTTGGTCTTTAATCTATTTATTTGGTTATCCCTGCTTTGCAATTGATTTTGTTGTGTTTTTTAACTATTTCATAACGTTAAACTCATTAAGAAATTTGTCGTTTTTGATAATATCAAAATGAATTGTCGCTTGTGTGAAGAGATTAAAAAAATAGCATATCATTCAATGGGAAATAGACCAAAGCACAGCAACATTACGTGCCGTTACCCGTAGATTCTCGGCACCATTGGCAAGGGCATCAGAAAGAGAACATGCCTCTGGTACAATGGAAAATACCGCATCCAGCCCATGTTGATGGACAACATCATAATCCCGGCTCATTCCTCCAACCAAAGCGATTGTAGGAATACCAAACTTTTTAGCAATACGGGCAACACCGATGGGCGTTTTTCCGTGTATGGTCTGGCTATCCATGCGGCCTTCTCCCGTGATGACCAAATCCGCTCCCTGAATGGCTTCTTCCAGCTTCGAGGTATCGATAACAATCTCAATACCTGAACGCAACCTCGCTTCCAAACATCCCAATAAAGAAGCGCCCATCCCTCCTGCCGCTCCCGCACCTGCTTCATCAATCACATTTTTGCCGGTCAGGGATTCAATCTTCATTCCATAATGGTGTAACGCAGAATCCAAAGCTTTAACCATTTCTGGCGTTGCTCCTTTTTGTGGACCAAACACCGCTGATGCGCCTAATTCTCCACACAGGGGGTTATTCACGTCACAAGCGACAATGAGTTCAAGTTGTTTGAGGCGGGGATCAAGCCCTGTTAAATCTATACTCTCCAATCGAGTTAAGGCTGCCCCACCAAATGGCAGTATACGACAGTCCCCATCCATTAAATTTGCGCCAAGTGCCTGCATCATTCCCGCGCCACCATCGTTGGTCGCACTGCCGCCAATACCTAAAATCAGTTTCTGCACGCCGTGTTCCAGCGCAGACAGAATGAGTTCCCCCGTGCCATAGCTTGTCGTTATAAGAGGATTGCGTTGTTCTATTGGCACCAAATGCAGGCCTGAAGCAGCAGCCATTTCAATCACTGCGGTTTTCCTGTCTCCCAGTAAACCAAAAAATGCTTCAACGGGCTGCCCCAGGGGATCAGTGACTGTACATAAGATACGTTTTCCCCCTGTCGCAGCGACTAGTGAGTCCACCGTGCCTTCTCCGCCATCCGCCATAGGCAACTTGATATAATCCGCTTGCGGGAAAATTTGCCGGAATCCCTGCTCGATCGCCAGTGACACCTGTAAGGCACTCAGACTTTCCTTAAATGAATCAGGCGCTATCACAATTTTCATCACAAATTTTCTCTATTCTCTATTTCCCCGGTACTTTGACGTATATTCCCTGATAGCTCTTGCCAGCAAGAAAACTAATACCTCAAAGAGTAAGGTTGAGACGAAGGCGATGGTAAAATCCACCAATGTTTCGTTGGCAACCGGACGCAATGCCAGCAGCAAAATTGTAATAACCAGAGCGAAAATAGCTGCCATAAAATAAAAAAAGCGATAAAAAATTATCGCTTTTAATCATTAAGAGTATGGGTGCTTACGCTTCAATAGCCAATCGCAATTTCTTCATTGCATTTTTTTCCAGCTGTCGAACACGCTCAGCAGACACACCATATTTATCTGCTAATTCCTGCAAGGTGGTTTTGTTGTCATCATCCAGCCAACGAGCACGAATGATGTCTTGGCTACGTTCATCCAGTCCTTCCATTGCTACAGAAAGTTTATCCGCAGCATGGTTTTCCCAGTTATCTTCTTCAATGCCATCGGCAAAGTCAGAAGCCTTATCTTGCAAATACAGCACTGGTGCTACAGGTTGGCTATCATTGTCATCATCAGAAGACATATCAAATGCCATATCCTGCGCTGACATACGGGATTCCATTTCTCGGACATCTTTGCTGGTTACGCCCAATTCTTTGGCCACCAGCTCGACTTCATCCCGATTGAACCATCCCAAACGTTGTTTAGCCTTGCGCAAATTAAAGAACAGCTTGCGCTGAGCTTTTGTCGTTGCAACTTTCACAATACGCCAATTACGCAATACATATTCATGGATTTCTGCCTTAATCCAGTGAACAGCAAAAGAAACTAGGCGCACGCCCACTTCTGGATTAAATCGGCGAACAGCTTTCATCAGGCCAATATTACCTTCCTGAATTAAATCCGCCTGTGGCAGACCATAACCGGCATAACTGCGAGCAACATGAACAACGAAGCGCAGGTGAGAAAGAATCAGCTTTTTCGCTGCATCCAGATCTCCCTGGTAATGCAGTCTTTCTGCCAGTTCCTTCTCTTCCTCTGCGGTGAGCATAGGATAAGCATTGGAAGCACGTATGTACCCTTCCAAACTACCTTGTGGAACTAATGCCAAAGTTTGCATTTCTTTTGTCATTCAAATTCTCTCAAAATCAGATCCAAATTGATGGCCTTTCAAATTTGTCTGAATCAACCCATAAGGTTTATTCAAGCACAAAGATACGTCTATTTTACCATCATAGAGATCATATTCAAATCGTCAAATTTGTGTAGGTATCGATACAAAATTGTCACTGTCATTTGGACAGCGATTAAGCCGAAAAGTTCACCTGAAAACCAACAAATATTCTTATTCCGGCCTAAAACGACGTAAGTGCTGAATTGTTGCAAACCATGCAGCAATCCAACCTATCATTCCTGAAACAAGGACTAACAATAGTGCTTCATCCCATCCCAATCCATACAATTTAAAACTCGTCCCAAACACTCCCGCCACTTCCATGACAACATTGGAAAGTTTCCACACTAATAAGGATGAAAGGATCAGGGAAAAAATAGCTCCCATAATCCCCAGCAAAGCACCGC
Organism: Xenorhabdus sp. Sc-CR9; assembly: GCF_963897815.1. Lineage (NCBI taxonomy): Bacteria > Pseudomonadati > Pseudomonadota > Gammaproteobacteria > Enterobacterales > Morganellaceae > Xenorhabdus > Xenorhabdus sp. Sc-CR9. The sequence continues at coordinate 35,406 of NZ_CAWQTY010000168.1, read as the reverse complement.
CGTTGAGGAAAGGGCGCAGAATAAAGCCATCCGTCGCACCAATCAGTTTCATCACGTTAATTGTTTCACGACGGCTGAAAATACTCAGCCGAACACTATTACCAATAACCAAAAGCAGCGCAACCACCATCAAGATGCCGATTACGGCAGCAATCTGTCCAATCAGCGCAGTCAACGAGGTCAGGCGATCAAACCAACTGTCATCCATCTTGACTTCTTCAATGCCTTTAATCTGGGCAACCTGATCACGCAAAACCGTCAATACCTGCGGGTCTTGAAAATTCAGTTTGGGAGAGATAATGGCAACTGCCGGCAAAGGGTTTTCTTCCAACAGATCCAGCGCATTAGCAAATCCCGACCACGCACGGAATTCATTTACTGCTTCTTCACGGGAAAGATAATTCACCGATTTGACGCCATCCGTGCCTTTCAGCTGCTCAATAACTTTTTTTGCGCTATTGTCATTCAGGGACTTATCCAGATAGACTGTCAGTTGTGGGATAGGATACCACTGTACCACCGCCTGATTCACATTTTTCCAAACGATGTAAAATACGCTTGGTAAAGTCAACGAAATGGCAATCACCATGATAATCAACAATGTTGCCAACGGCTGGCGCAACATATCTGACAGAGTACTTTTCCACGCATAGCGCCACTGCACACGCCATCCACCTTTCAATGACCTGGACTTAGGTTTGGGGGGCTGCGTTTTTTTCGCTGCATGACGGACATGTTTAACCATGTTGCCCTCCTTGCATACGCCCCTGATTCAAAGTCAGGATACGGCAGTTTCTTCGTTCAATAAGGGTGGTGTCATGGGTAGCCATCAACACCGTCACGCCAACGCGGTTAAATTCTTCAAACAGGCGCATGATCCCCTCAGATAATTCACCATCCAGATTTCCTGTCGGCTCATCCGCCAGCAAAACAGTGGGTTTGTTCACAACAGCACGGGCAATACCAACTCGCTGCTGTTCACCCCCGGAAAGCTGGATGGGAAAATTTTTCGCTTTGTCCAGTAAGCCGACTTTATCCAGTGCCGCAGATACCCGCCGGCGAATATCCTCAGCACTTGCCCCTGATATAATCAGAGGCATGGCTACATTCTCGTATACTGTACGATCCAGCAGTAGATGATGATCCTGAAAAATCATACCGATCTGGCGACGCAAAAAAGGGAGTTCACGCGACTTCAATCGACTGATGTCATGACCAGCAAACCAAATATGGCCTGCGCTGGGACGTTCGATACCACAGATAAGTTTTAAAAGCGTACTTTTACCGGCCCCTGAATGACCGGTTAAAAATGCCATTTCCCCTGGAAGCAGGTGAAAATCCACCCCTTGAAGCGCTTGCCGGCCTCCCAGATAGGCTTTACTGACCTGTTCAAAGCGAATCATTTATAATTAATCCTCTCTGGCAAAAAGAGCCTCAATAAAATCGTCTGCCTTAAATGGACGGAGATCTTCAATACCTTCCCCTACACCAATGTAGCGGATTGGGATCTCAAATTGGTCGGCAATGGCGAAGATAACACCACCTTTCGCAGTCCCATCCAGTTTGGTCAGTGAAATACCCGTTAATCCCACCGCTTCATGGAATAGTTTAGCCTGACTTACTGCGTTCTGACCTGTGCTGGCATCCAGTGTCAGCATAATTTCATGTGGAGCCTCTTCGTCCAGTTTTTTCATCACACGAACGATTTTTTTCAGCTCTTCCATCAAGTGAGATTTGTTCTGCAAGCGCCCTGCGGTATCAGCGATCAAGATATCTACACCTTTGGCCTTGGCTGATTGGATGGCATCAAAAATCACTGAAGCAGGATCTGCTCCCGTATGCTGAGAAATAACAGGAATTTTGTTGCGCTCACCCCAAACCTGCAACTGCTCTACTGCCGCTGCACGGAAAGTATCCCCTGCTGCCAGCATGACGGACTTGCCCTGAGATTGGTATTGGCGCGCTAATTTACCAATGGTAGTTGTTTTGCCGACACCATTTACTCCCACCATCAGAATGACGTAAGGTGATTTACCTTCAATCTCCAAAGGCTTATCAACTTTCGTCAGAATGTCTGACATCTCTTCTTTCAGTTTAGAGTAAAGCGCTTCTGCATCTTTCAATTCTTTACGGCTGGCGTGAGCTGTCAGACTTGTGGTGATCTTGCGGGTGGTTTCGACACCCACATCCGCAATCAGTAGCTGTTCTTCCAACTCTTCAAACAAATCATCGTCAATTTTCTTGTCACGGAATAATCCTAAAAAACCGGAGCCAAAATTCTGGCGGGTTTTAACTAGACTGCGCTTCAAACGAGCAAAGAAGCTTTCTTTGGTTGGGCGTTCCTGTTCTTTAGGTAATGCAGTTTGCTCCTCGGCCTGACGGGCGGCTTCTTCCGCTAAACGCTGCTGTTCGGCTTCTTCGGCTGCCCGGCGGACAGCTTCTTCCGTTAAACGTTGCTGTTCGGCTTCTTCGGCTGCCCGGCGGGCAGTTTCTTCCGTTAAACGTTGCTGTTCGGCTTCTTCGGCTGCCCGGCGGGCAGTTTCTTCCGTTAAACGTTGCTGTTCGGCTTCTTCCGCAGCTAATCGTTCTTGTTCAGCTTGTTCTTCTTCTTGTTTCTTCTCTTGACGACCAAGTCCAAACCAAGAGAAGAAACCTTTTTTTTTCTCTTTTGCCATCGGCCACTACACTCCTCGCGGTTAATTATGGCGTTATCAATAAATATGCCCACTGAGATAGGTTCTAACGGTGATAAAATTCAGTCTAACATTTTCATCACACCACAACACATATCTATCACGGATTTCGTGGTAAATTAATCAATCGGTTTCTTCATTTTCATTCACTCTTTGTCTCCGCCAAATATTATTTAATCGCGTTGGATGACAAATATTTAAATTATGTAAATTATGGCTAAAAAACCACAACGTGCGTCATTGGGACAAATCCGTATTATTGGCGGTAAATGGCGCGGGAGAAAATTGCCGGTTCCTGATAGTGACGGTCTACGTCCAACGACTGATCGAGTCCGTGAAACGCTCTTTAACTGGCTTATGCCTATTATTCAGGAAGCTCGTTGTCTCGATTGTTTTTCAGGCAGCGGAGCACTCGGATTCGAGGCTTTGTCTCGTTACGCAAAACACGCAACTTTAATTGAATATGATCGCCATGTGGCCACACAACTATCGTCTAATTTAGCCTTGCTGAATGCTGAAAATGCCGAAGTTGTGCAAGATAATGCTCTACAATATCTTAGTAAGGCAGGAGCACCATTTGATGTGGTTTTTCTTGATCCCCCATTTCGTAAGGGAATGCTTACTGAGACAATCCGTTTATTGGAAAGTAATGGCTGGCTGGCGGCAGAAAGCTGGATTTATGTTGAGGCAGAATCTGAATCTGCTGCGACAGAAGTTCCCGCGACCTGGCAACTGCACAAGGAAAAAATCTCTGGGCAAGTTGCTTACCGATTGTATATTCGCCACCACCAATCTGGTGTCTGACCCGATTAAACACTACTTTGGAGTCAATGATGTTTATTCAATTAGGAAGAGTTCTCATGGTTTTTGTTTGGGGGATCATGATCTTCAATTTATTTCACCCGTTCCCTAAGCCATTGAGATATTTTATGGATATCGCCATGATATTCACAGCAGTAATGCATTCTTTTCAGTTATTACTGCTAAAGCATTCTCAGCCTAAAGAGCAAAAACTGTCTACTATTCTTCAAACCAAAATTTTCTTTTTCGGTGTTTTTGAATTATTGGCTTGGCAGAAAAAGCAGCAGCGAGAAAAAAAATAACCCCCACCAGTGGTTTATTTTTAACCTTCTATTGGAAACAATAACAAAGAACGTCAATCAGTAGTTCTATAATTACTCATTGACGTTCTTTGCTTTTGATAATAAAACGTTATCTATTCGTTAATAGCGAATTAATATTGAAAATCGGTATACTCTCCACACCAATCCCATCATAAATAGTAACTGCCTGATAAAACGGGTATTGAAAATTAAGGAAAGGAAAAATATGAGTTGGCCATTTCTTGCTGTGTTTTTCTCTGGATGGTTATATATTGATGCTGCCTATCGTGGCACCAACTGGCAGCAATGGGTTTTCCGTCCTGTCACGATGCTGCTTTTGTTATTGTGGGCATGTCAGGCTCCTAATCTTGAAGCTTCAGGTTATCTCATTATTGCAGGTCTTCTCACAGCTTTGCTTTCTGATGCGATCCGAATGCTCCCAAGTAAATATCTACTGTTCTCATTTATCACGCTGTTCCTGAGTTACTTGTTATATACCATCAGCTTTGCCTTACACATGGGCTTCAGTTTCTTCTTCCCGCTTCCACTCATCTTACTGGCTGTTGGCATCGCAGTTATTCTCGTTGTCTGGACCCGCCTTGATAATATGCGCTGGCGGATAATAGATAGCTTTATTATGGCACTATTGATGGTTTGGGTCGCCGGAGAACAATATTTTGCACTCGGCAATGAAAACCGCTTTTCTATTATGGCGGGGGCAGGCCTGTTACTCCTTGCGCATTGCATCAATATTATTGATCGATATCGTTTCCCCTTTAATTTATCAAAAGCGATTGTGGCTGCCTGTGGTTTTATAGGGCACTTTTTGATTATTCGTTCGCTGTTCTTGTAATTTTTTCATCTCATTACGTAAAATCTTAAGGAGCAAACGGCACCAAGAGGAAGGACGTTGATAATGAAATTCCATCATGAAATCGCACAAATTATCAAAAAAATTCCTCTTATCGGGTTTGACTCTAGAGTGAACTCTAGAGTGTAGAGTTAATCTCAACTAGTCAGAATTCACTCTATTTGAGAGGTCGCCTATGTCCCCCACAACCCGAAAACATAAGCAATCAGAACACAATTCTTTGCCTTCTCAGAAAGAAGAAGAGCATCACCACACCCATGATGGTGCGCATTGTTCACACGATCATGCTCATGCCATACAGGATACGACTCCACTCGAATTAACAGCCAATCAACGCTTTAACTGGATTATCCAAGGTATGGATTGCCCGAGTTGCGCAGGAAAAATCGAGAATGCCGTAAACAAACTTCCGGAGGCTAAACAGGTCAAGGTACTGTTTACAACAGAAAAACTGGTGGTCGATTCTGATGTTGATATTCGTGCTGCCGTTGAACAAGCCGTAAAACAGGCCGGCTTTGAAATTAAGGCAACGGATGCAATATCCAAGCTACCTCCAGCCGCCAATCATTGGAAAACATTCTCTCCGATCCTGATCCTCACTGCCTTGATGCTCATCAGCTGGGGGATATCAACAGTCAATACCCCCGCAGGGCAAATTGCTTTCATCATTACCACGCTAATCGGGTTATATCCGGTTGCGATTAAAGCCGTCAAACTTATTCGTTCAGGTACACCTTTTGCCATTGAAACATTAATGAGTGTTGCTGCCATTGGTGCCTTGTTCATTGATGCCACCGCCGAAGCCGCAATGGTCATTTTACTGTTTAAATTAGGGGAGGTTCTGGAATCTTATGCTGCCGGGCGGGCTCGTCGCGGTGTCAGTACTTTGATGGCCTTAGTCCCCGATCAAGCCTTATTGGTTAAGGATGGCAATAAAAAAACCGTATCGGCTGCCGATCTGCGTCCCGGCGACATTATTGAGATTGCGCCTGGTGCCCGTTTACCCACCGATGCGGAATTACTCAGTCCATTTGCCAGTTTTGACGAAAGTGCCCTAACTGGTGAATCTATTCCCGTTGAACGGCATCAAGGAGAAAAAGTCGCTGCTGGCTGTCTTTCTGTCGATAGTGCCGTACAGATGAAGGTAGTCTCTGAACCAGGACACAACGCAATTGATCGTATTCTCCAATTGATTGAAGAGGCAGAAGAACGTCGTGCACCTATCGAACGCTTTATCGACCGATTCAGCCGTATCTATACTCCACTGATTATCTTATTCTCAGCATTAGTCGTGCTAATTCCGCCTCTGTTCTTTGCCGGATCGTGGGAAACGTGGATCTACCGTGGTCTGACTCTGCTACTGATTGGCTGTCCTTGTGCTTTGGTTATCTCTACTCCCGCAGCAATTACTTCCGCTCTGGCAGCGGCAACCCGCCGAGGTTCCCTCATCAAGGGTGGAGCAGCATTAGAGCAACTTGGGGCAATAACGACAATCGCACTGGATAAAACCGGCACACTGACCGAAGGTAAACCACAGGTTACTGAGATTGAGCCAGTAGCAAGCATCAATACGGAAAGCCTACTGGCGCTGGCTGGTGCCGTAGAAAGCGGTTCTCACCACCCATTGGCCAAAGCTATCCTTAACGCGGCTGAAAGCAAAGGAGTGACAATTATTGAGGCCGAACACCGCAAAGCGCTTGCAGGGATTGGAGTTGAAGGGCAATTGTCAGGGAAGAGAGTTTTGGTCACCGCTCCTGCACGATTACCCGAAAATACCTTGTCTTCTGAATGGAAACAAAGGGTCACCGAACTGGAAAGCAGTGGCAAAACTGCGGTTGCAGTCACGCAGGATGAGCAATTTATGGGCTTGATTGCCATGCAGGATACTCTGCGTCAGGGTGCCATAGATGCCATCCGAACCCTGAAAAAACAAGGTATAAACGCGGTTATGTTAACGGGTGACAACCCCAGGGCGGCGGCGGCCATCGCCAGTCAGTTAGAAATAAATTATCGTGCAGGGTTATTGCCGGAAGATAAAGTGAAAGCGGTTACTGAGTTGAACCAGAAACACCGTACTATGATGGTCGGAGATGGTATCAACGATGCCCCAGCCATGAAAGCGGCCAGTATCGGTGTCGCCATGGGCAGCGGTACTGACGTTGCTCTGGAAACTGCCGATGCCGCTCTGACACATAACCGTCTGACCGGATTACCTGAAATTATCGCTCTGTCCCGGACCACCCATTACAATATCCGCCAGAATATCACCATTGCGCTGGGTTTAAAGGCAATATTCCTTATCACGAGTCTATTGGGTATCACTGGGCTATGGATGGCAGTTCTGGCTGATTCCGGTGCTACCGCGCTGGTCACCGCCAACGCTGTCCGGCTGTTGAGAATAAAGTCGCAGAAGTGATAAATAGCAGGTGGAACTGCTGATAGAAAAAAGAACAAATCGAAAAGGTGCATACCTTGCACCTTTTCAAAATTACAATTACTAAAAATTGCTATTAAGGAAAAAGGAAATATGGCATTCAGTAAACTAATAAGTCGAAACTAACTGCCATATTTAAAGCATAGCATGCTTGCTTTTTTCTGCCAGAAAACCGCTTTGTATTTTCTCAATTATCCAATATTTTCGTTTTTTCTGAGCAGATACCGATAAGGTGTTTGCACTATTTCCTGCGCCACCAACGCATGATCCATAAAACGACAAAACCCTGGAATATCACGGGTTGTCGCCGGATCATCCGCGATGATCAATAACGTCTGACCCGCAGTCATATGGCGGACGGTCTTACGCACCATCATTACAGGCTCTGGGCAACGTAATCCTGACGTATCAAGCGTTTTGTCAGGATTGGCAAAAATATCTGACATAAAAATCTCTGTAAGTTCAAACAATCTATGGCGGTGGATTATATTACAAAATATCGTCAACTACCGTACTTTACTTTTGTTTCGCAAGACGAGTATGATTTATCTCCCTGATCTTTCAGGCACGTTTATTTTTTTGGGTTCCCTCACCCCATTCAGCAAAAAGGTACAATATGTTCCAATTGACCCCACAACAGCGGATCACTGCATTGATCTGGCTTTCGCTCTTCCACGTTTTGATCATTACTTCCAGTAATTATCTGGTGCAATTACCCATTTCCATTTTTGGTTTTCACACCACTTGGGGAGCATTTACATTTCCCTTTATCTTCTTGGCAACTGATCTGACTGTGCGGATTTATGGTGCGCCATTGGCTCGACGGATCATTATCTCCGTGATGCTTCCCGCATTACTGATCTCTTACCTGATTTCAGCGCTATTTTTTCAGGGAACATGGCAGGGATTCGAAGCATTGGGAACGTTCAACCTGTTTGTCGCCCGTATTGCAGCAGCCAGCTTTATGGCCTATGTCCTTGGACAGATATTGGATGTTAGTGTCTTCAACCGACTGCGCCAACAACACCGCTGGTGGATAGCGCCGGCTACCGCCATGTTTTTCGGTAATATGCTCGATACACTGGCCTTTTTCTTTATTGCCTTTTACCGCAGTACCGATGCGTTCATGGCAACACATTGGGTAGAAATTGCTTTGGTGGATTATGCGTTCAAGCTATTTATCTGTATGCTTTTTTTCCTGCCTGCTTACGGATTTATGTTGAATTTAATAATAAAATATTTTTTCTCTGGAACAGAAAAGAATATTCTGCCTCAAGCCTGATATAGCCATTCCCTCTCTAAATCGAGAGGGGGAAAAATTCCGATATTTCAAACGCACACTTCAAATCAGAATTCATATTACAGTCCATGTTTTGCTCTGTTTTGCTCTGCCTTACGATGCAAGACCTTAAAAGCATTCTGGATGAAATTTAGCCAATTATTATATTGACATTCTACCTGCCGTACTTCAGGATGCATTTATTATCTCTCCGCAACGAGACTATCCTATTAGCCACATTTCAGAGACTAAGAGCAGACAACGCGAGGGAATAATAGTCTGCTTTCATCTTACAAGCTGCAACTTAAAGTTTATAAAGTGTATATATGGTTATTTTCTTCCTCAATGATAAAAAAACCTATGGAATAGATTGCCACAATAATATTTATTGAGTCATCCCATGATATTTTAAATATATCGTTAAAAATATTTTTCCAATATACTCTCCATACTTCAAGATGCATTTATTATTTCTCCGTGGTGCGGAAAGTTAATAATCTGATTGCATCTCATGACCGGGAAATTGAAGTTTAGAGTATAATCTTAGATAGAGAATCTATACCTTTAGTCTTTCAAATTGTCTCTTTAATTATCTGGACCAATTCACTCAGGTCACGGTATGCGATTGATTTTATTTCCACTAATGGGCATTTTAAAATCTATTCGGTATATATTCTTGTACCAAATAAAACTAAGGATGATATAAAAAATCTTGAAAAACGCAGTCTTAAAAAGAAAAAGTACATCTGTCTTTTCCGTGAAAAAATGAGGTTTCAATCAAATGAATCGGCCTGCACCTAGTTCTCCACTAAAAATAAGTAATTATTTAGGAATAAGCAATATAAAACTATCTGATGGAATTACAAAGATACTTAAAACCAACAGTAACACATATCAGGCATCAGTAAAGAAATTTATAAAACTACTTTGCTATATCAAAAATAATAATATTGATATAACTTCATTTGATAAACTGGCTGAGCTTCATGAATTTGTCGCTATCCATGATAGTGCTGTAGCTTCTATGTTATCAATCCATTTTAATCTGACTATCGGTACTATTGCCAATTTAAATAAGCGAACGCCATATATAGAAGAACTTTACCAGAAACTTTGTTCAGGGAATGCAATTGGGGTCTATCTGGCAACTGAATTAGCATATGGCAATAACCTGATAAACCTGGAAACGCAAGCTACTTATCTCCCGGAAAAAGGCATTTTTATCCTTAATTCACCTAATCCGAATGCCTATAAATTTATGCCTAATACGGTATCGTGTGAATTACCCAAAATCGCAGTGGTGTATGCCCAACTTAATGTAGCCAACAGAAAATATGGTATTTTCCCATTTGTATTACCTCTGTCAATCAATGACAAGTTAACTAAAGGGGTTAAAATAACGCCACTAAGCGATAAACCCGGATTCTATCTTGATAACGCTATCACTTCTTTTGATAACGTTGAAATTCCGTTTGAAGGGCTGCTTGCAGGCAATCTAATGACATTAGATCGAAATGGTCAGATATCATTGCATGTTAAGAAATTAAAAGAGCGATTTGCATTAATTACCAATCGGATACATACCGGGAAAATCTGCATGTCCATCTGTTCAGTCGGGGCAGCTAAATCAGCACTTTATATTACCAGTACCTATGGAAGTAAACGGCAGACTTTCGGTTACTCTGGTGCAATGCCAGCCCTCAACTACTGTCACTTTAAAGAAAGTATCGCATGGGATACACTGACTACCATAGCTCACACTCTATATTTAAGAAAACTGACAAAAAAAATTTCAATCCTACTGTCAGAATCGACTAACAACTTTAAAATCTCCGATGAGTTACTCGTTGAGATAATCTCGATAAAATCATTATTTACCTGGCGTACACAAGAGATACTGATTAATTGCCGTGAACGCTGTGGTGCCCATGGATTATTCTCCATCAATAAAATACCCCAGTATTTAATCTCCAATTTTGGCACGATTACTGCGGAAGGTGATAATCTTGTTCTCTCCCTGAAGGCAGGGGAGATGATCCTGACTAATGGACTGAAAAATAGCGGCACAAACATTGAGCATGATTTGCTTTCCATTCTTATTGATTATGCCAATCATCTATTAAATAAACTTAAAAAATTAACTGGACACGATAATAAAAAAATAACTCTCGATATTATCAATAAAAACAGCAACGATTTTCTGACTCTCAGCCAAACATATGCCATTTTAGCCGTTGTAACTACAATCACTGATTCATATAACACCGACGATATCGGGATGATTCTTGAGGGTTATCTTCTCAACTGGATCCACCGTTCTATGCGTGATCTTCTGATAAGTGAAATCATTAACATACAAGAATCTAAAAAGTTAAATGAAAGACACATAACATATATTCGCGATCATACGGAAATAATAAACGACTATATTTACGATTTTGAAATGGACAAGTCAGGAATTGAAACCCCCATATCAAGCAATGACTATATAGGTTGGTATGCCGGAAATCACGATCAGTTAAAAAATTAGTTATCTGCATAAGAAGAAAAACACTCCCTATTCTTGAGGTACTTTTCCAGGCTAAATAGCCTGGATTCAATTATAGCAGGAACCAGACACAATGAGAGCCATGATCACTGTCCAGGTGGGAAAAGAGTCAATTCCTGCTTTTACTCATAACTTCTCTGGATATTTTGCCGTATAGTGTTGGTGAGCAGGTAAACACACACTTCTATACCCATTGGATTTCAAGATATAAGGTATATATGATGCAATTCGTAGCCTGCGATACCCCTGTATGGTGACACTCCATACTCAGTTCTCAGTGAACTCGTTTCCAGTGAAGAAGGAATATTTCTTATGCTGAAAGTGATCCAGTCTCCATCCAAATATATCCAAGGGCCGGGTGCGTTATCTCACATTGGCCGATACACCAAAATGATTGCTGACCATGTCTTCGTGATTGCCGATAATTTCGTGATGAGCCTTATTGGGGATACCGTCAGCAATAGCCTAGAAGAAAACGAAGTTACCAGCCATTTTGAAATCTTCAATGGTGAATGCAGCAGCAGTGAAATAGAACGCTTGTCCGCCATTCTGGTCAGTAACCAATGTCAGGCCGTCATTGGACTCGGGGGCGGAAAAACGCTTGATACTGCCAAAGCTATAGCATATGAATCTAAGATCCCCGTAATTATTTCACCTACTCTTGCTTCAACCGATGCGCCGACCAGTGCTCTCTCTGTCCTGTATACTGAACTTGGAAAATTCGACCGCTATCTGCGCTATCCACAAAATCCGGATATTGTGCTGATGGATACCAGTATCGTTGCCAAAGCACCTGTTCGCTTATTTGTGGCAGGAATGGGGGACGCCCTTGCCACCTATTTTGAAGCGCGAGCCAATAGTTCAGCCCATAAACCAACTATGGCCGGAGGAGCCACATCTACTACAGCTCTGGCATTGGCTAAACTCTGTTATGAGACCTTGATAGCAGAAGGCTATAAAGCAAAATTAGCCGTGGAAGCGGGAGTCAGTACACTCGCGGTTGAAAATATTGTTGAGGCAAATACCTATCTCAGCGGCATCGGTTTTGAAAGTGCGGGCCTGGCCGCAGCTCACGCAATCCATAATGGTTTTACGGTGCTGGAAGAATGTCACCATCTCTATCATGGTGAAAAAGTGGCATTTGGCACTTTGACGCAATTAATATTGGAAAATAGCTCAAGTGAAGAGCTGGAAGCCGTACTCGATTTCTGTGTACAAGTTGGTCTGCCAGTAACACTAGAGCAACTCGGTTTACGTGATAGTGAAAAACTGCATCAAAAAATCATGCAAGTCGCTATAGCAAGCTGTTCCGAAGAAGAAACCATCCACAATATGCCTTTTGCTGTGACACCCGATCAAGTTTATGCCGCAATTCTGGCCGCAGACCGAATAGGGCAGGATTGGCTGTATTAAGTAATTATGGCGGTTTCAGAGCGGCTAATCCCGCTCTGAACTCACGACCCGTCGTTAAGCATAAAAAAATGGGTATGCCCCGCAGGAACATACCCATGATTATGGTGAAATGATGATTAATAATTATCTATTACAATCTGTGAGTATCTACCTTTGGTCTATTTTGTCGGCTCAGGCCAAATGTTGGCAATGTGATCCAAGCACTCTTCTTTAGATCCCATTCTTCCCGTTGCTATCCACCCCATCGGAATTTCATACTCCGTCGGCCAGACCGAATACTGTTTTTTGACATTGATGACCACCATCCAACTCATGGTATTTCTTCCGTTTAACTGTTTCATGCCACAATCTCCTGTCTGAAATTCTTCGTCAGAAGAGCTGGCAAGAACCCAGTACCAATCAAATAACGCAATACCTGATGGACATATCCAGCCGTAATTGTTGGACAACGAATGTCACTTCCAGTTAGCCCTGACAACGTATTTTTCAGCTCCAATTCGGGATGTATTTCGTCGATATAAGCAGGATCCAATGCCCGATAAGGTCTTTCTGTCATATCCCTGATCAGGGGAATTAATGGGTACAAAGGGTGAGTATCATCTAATGCAAGGATCTTCTCTTTCCCCTCATCAAATGGCACCGGGTTGAGGATATAGCCAAAATCCTGTACCCAGTTGAAAAATTGCCGGATGGAAACTTGTTCTGGATTGAACAAATTGAAAAATTTCCCATTTGATTCCGGTTTTCTGGAGATATGGACCAGCGATGCAGCCACATAATCAACGGGTACGATATCAAGCAGTAAAGCATGATTTGGATAGAAGCCCATTGACAAATAACCTTTCAAAGACGCAACCAGATAATCATTACCCTGTGCAGCCCCTGTACGGGTGTGCCCCAGAATCAGGCCCGGACGATAAATACTTACGGGAACATTTCTATTGCGGGCAATATTTATGATCCCTTCTGATACCCACTTACTGCCAGAATAACCGGAAGGATCACGTACTGATTCACTCATGGCACGATCATCTTCCATATAAGGACGAGGTGATTCGGTAGCAAATAGCGCATTCACGGAAGAAACATAGTGGAAATGTTTCAGGCGTGCGGTACAAGCCAGCTCCAGCGCTGTTCTGGTTCCATCAACATTGATACTCTTCAGGGCACTATAAGGGTAGATAAAATTAACCAGTGCTCCGTTGTGATAAATAACATCAATAGTTTCTGCAAGTTGCTCCCATGTTTCCGGCAACAGGCCAAAACGTGGCTGCCCCAAATCACCGATCACGAATTCCACACGGTCTAGCCCATCACCAACATTAATCTGGTAATTGGTGAATCCTGCCTTGATTCTATCGAGGGCATGTTCTTCATCGGATGCACGGCACAGACAGATAACTTTGGCTGAGGTCTGTTTTAACAGTTGCTCCAGCAAATGTAGCCCGAGATATCCGGTAGCACCGGTCAGCAAAACTGCATCTGGCTGATACCAGTTGGCATGAGGCAATCCATCAGGGCGAACTCCCTCTTTCAGATAAACATCATTCCTGAGGGTCTCAGCATGTTGGCGAATCAACGCTTCACTATGATAAGTTCCCACAATCCGAGCGGGATTCTTCTGACGTGCGACTGTCATTTCATCCAAAATGGCTGAGATTCTGGCAACTGTCGGCTCCACATAGATACCAGAAATCGGTATCCTCAATAAAAATGCCTTTTCAATGTTCTCTACCATGCGGGCGACTAGGATGGAGTGCCCCCCTATCTGGAAGAAATCATCAGTGATCCCAAATACATCTGTTGCCAGTAAATCACGCCAAATGGCATAAACGCGTTTTTCAGTTTCTGTCTGTGGCTGTACCACGTCATAACTGGCGTTCAGTCGTTCCGCAACTTCGTCCAACCGCTTTTTATCTCTTTTGCCACTGCTTGTCAGCGGAATATAAGGAATACGGTAATATTCAGTCGGTATCCAGGCTTCATGCAGCATTTCCCTGAGCGCTAATTGTGTTTCGCGTACCCACTCTTCCGGCACAATCATATTCGGATTGAACAGGATAAACGCTTGGATCTTGGCGAGATCTCCATTGCCTGCTACCCGGATAATCGCATCCTGTACACTGTCTTGTTTTCTTAATGCAATTTCTATCTCACCCAATTCGATCCGATATCCACGCACTTTTACCTGATCATCCTGTCTACCCATATAAATAAAAGAACCATCTTCCAACATACGCGCCATATCGCCCGTCAGATATGCTCTTTTTCCTTTTTGGGTCATATCGGGAACATATCTTTTCGCGGTTTCAGTCGGGTTATTGCGATACCCCGCAGTCACACCCATCCCTCCGATGAGAATTTCCCCCACGGTTCCTTTCGGAACAGGACGCAGGTACTGATCTACAATCGTAATACTCGTGCCGGGAATGGGACCACCCAATTGAACTTTATCTCCTTTTTTCATGCGGAATGCCGTTGACCAGATAGTTGTTTCCGTCGGGCCATAAACGTTCCATAACGTACCATCGGTAGACATTAGTTGATCTGCCAGATCTTGCGACAGCGCCTCTCCACCGCAAAGCATAACCATTTCAGGGCGGGGTTTCCAACCTGCATTCAGAGCCATTGACCAAGTCACAGGTGTCGCTTGAGCAAAGGTAAATTGTGGATTTGACAACGTTTCAGACAATGCTATCGCGTCCCTTTGGGTATCAATTGAAGCGATATAGATACTGCCACCATGCACCACGGTCAGCAGCAATTCTAAAACTGAGATATCAAAAGAGAATGTGGACAGTGCCAACATATGGTCATGTTGACTGATTGACAGCAGTTTGCCGAACCCGCATAAGCAGGCAGCCAGATTTTCATGCTGTACTTGCACTGACTTTGGCAACCCAGTGGAGCCAGAGGTAAACATCACATAAGCAGGGTGATTCCCCAGCACAGGGATATCAATATTTCCTACAATTTCTGCTTCTGTCATCTCATTAACATTATTTAATACCATATCCATCGGGATTAAGGTTGCTGCCTTGAGCCCCGACGACACCGTATCATCAGATACCAGAATACTTTCCGGCAGGCTGGCGAGAATATCATTCAGACGTTTTTCAGGCATCATGGTGTTCAGGGGGATATACACCGCCCCAAGCCGCCAAATTGCCTGCATGGTAACAAACCATGCAATTCCCCGCTGGGCAGCAATGGCAACATTGCTGCCCATTTTTACACCCTGATGGAGCAAGACATATGCGGCATTTTCAATTCGTTGGTGCAATTCACCAAATGTCAGCGTTTCATGTGGATCAGAAACGGCGATGTCATTCGGTATCACATTTGCCAGCTCAGCCAAGCGAGAGGGGACATTTTTAAACCACGGTTCCAGCTCTTCTGTCATTTGACTGACATCACTATTAATTTCAATATCAATATCAATAGCAGGAGAGAATTTTTGCCCAGTAAATGCTGTGTGTAATATTGCCTTGTGTGTGTAAGTATTCATAATAATGCTCTCATTTTTAGCTCCATTGTTCTCATCATTTTTCATGATGAATGGAGACATCAATGCTGGTAGTCGTTATCTTTCAGCCTTGGTCTACATTCGGCATTTTTAAATACCTTATGTTGACTTTAACTGAAGCAAATAAAATAAACTGCAAAAGTTTAGTATGAATTTAATAAACATATTAATTAGTATTATTTTGTGATACTTAGCTAATAAAATAATCAACTTATATAAAGCTATTTGTTTATCGGAAACAGTGTGTATTACGCCTATACAATCTGTCGCCAAACTCACATAACATACTGATATAATTATAATTTTAATATTAAATAGCTATTCTATACTGCATAAACGTTGCGATCATGAGTACGAATAACTATTTGTGGTAATATCTATTATTTTGAATTTTAATTTCAATAATTTTATTTGTAATCCCATTATAAAAAACGCAAAACATGTAAATAAAAAAATAAATACCGATGAATAAATCAAAACATAATTTAAATAATACTGTTAGATAAACAGTATATTTCACTCACCTACAGACACAAGAATGCCACCATTCATTATTAAATTAAACTTATAATATTTGTATTTACGTGGACTATTTTGATATAGATTTATGATTAGTGGGAAAAGTATCCTTAATAATAATGAGTTTTTGTAGGATAAAGAACATAAACGAACTTTAAACGTACAAAAACAATAAGAAAAGCATTTTATTGTGACGTACATCACGATAATATGAATAAATTCTATTTTAAAAACCCTCTAAATCACTCAAAATCATCAACTTTACGAAATTATATCTATATGCTAGCGATACCTCACTGTCATATTAGGTTATTTTGGCTAATATTTCCTTCGATATAGAAAATATTTTGTTAAGTTTTTTCGTTTAATGCCATCACTGCTCAATTGCTCAATAAGTGGTGATTCGCTCATACAGAAGTCACGTGGAGACAGACATGTTAAGTATTTTTAAACCGGCTCCCCATAAAGCCCAATTGCCTGTGCAAGAGATAGATCCACTCTATCGTCGCTTACGCTGGCAAATTTTTATAGGGATCTTCTTTGGTTATGCTGCCTACTACCTGGTAAGAAAAAACTTTACTCTGGCGATGCCTTATTTAGTAGAGCAAGGCTTTTCCAAAGGAGATCTTGGCTTCGCTCTTTCCGGAATTTCAATTGCATACGGATTCTCAAAATTCATCATGGGTTCTATTTCCGATCGTTCGAACCCACGTGTTTTCTTACCTGCTGGTCTGATAATGGCTGCGGCCGTCATGCTGTTTATGGGCTTTGTTCCATGGGCAACATCCAGCATTGCTATTATGTTTATATTGCTGTTCTTCTGTGGTTGGTTCCAAGGCATGGGTTGGCCTCCTTGTGGACGCACAATGGTTCACTGGTGGTCACAAAAAGAACGTGGCGGGATTGTTTCTATATGGAATTGTGCCCATAACGTTGGTGGTGGTTTACCGCCATTATTGTTCCTATTAGGTATGGCTTGGTTTAATGATTGGAAAGCTGCTCTGTATATGCCTGCATTTGCAGCTATCCTCGTGGCTATCATTAGTTTTGCCTTGATGCGCGATACACCACAATCTTGTGGTCTGCCACCAATCGAAGAGTACAAAAATGATTATCCACCTGATTACACTGAAAAAGACGAAAAAGAACTGACTGCAAAAGAAATTTTCATGCAGTATGTTCTACCCAACAAGTTGCTGTGGATGATCGCGATTGCCAACGTATTTGTATACCTGCTGCGTTACGGCATCCTCGACTGGTCACCAACTTACTTAAGAGAAGTGAAACACTTTACGCTGGATAAATCTTCCTGGGCCTACTTCCTGTATGAGTATGCGGGTATTCCGGGTACGCTGTTGTGCGGCTGGATGTCTGACAAAGTGTTTAAGGGCAACCGTGGGGCAACCGGCGTATTCTTTATGATATTGGTGACTATTGCCACTATCGTATTCTGGATGAACCCGGCAGGTAACCCGACTATCGATACGCTTTGTATGCTGGTTATCGGTTTCTTGATTTACGGCCCTGTCATGCTGATTGGCTTGCATGCCCTTGAACTGGCACCGAAAAAAGCGGCCGGAACAGCGGCTGGCTTTACCGGTCTGTTTGGCTATCTGGGTGGCTCAGTGGCTGCCAGCGCCATCGTTGGTTACACCGTTGACTACTTTGGCTGGAATGGTGGTTTTATGATCATGATCGGTGGTAGTGCATTGTCTGTTGTTTTGTTGCTGTTTGTTATGTTAAGTGAAAACAAACATAAACAGGAAATGTCTCACTTGAGTCAGTAACTTTGGGACAAAAATACTGATTAATATCAATCGCAGTACAGTTTATTGTACTGCGATTTCATTAAATAGATTTAACGCTGATTTTCTGGAATATCTCCTGACCACATTAATCTGTTCTTGATTATATCTGTTGTTTTCATAAGGGCATATATTCATTGAAGCAAATATAGAATTAATATTTCGCTCAACAAACAATAGAATGTTCAGAATTTTTAACGTTAACTCAGAAAAATCATTCGTATAAATCATTGGTATAAGTAGCATTCTAAAATTATCGATCGCTTACATTACCCTGCGTGGCGAGGTGTAAGTAAACTTCATAATTTGAATATACCCCTATTATGAAAATCTATTTATTAGTAGATCTCACGGTTCAGTTTAGTCCAGAATAGTGATAACGTAAGTTTCAGATTTACATCTACATTAAATATTATTAAACATTTCTTCCTTTGTCATCGCCTATTCATAGGATTTATAGTGGCCATTTAATTCTTATTTCAATATAAAAAAACCTTTCCACCCTATAATATTGTTCATTTAATAACAGTAATAAATAGACTAAATATAAACATAATCCAAAGAGAAATTTTTATGTCATAAAACTGTGACATACTGCTGATAAAATCACATTTCAGGATTGTGTTATGCCATGATTTTATATAAAAAGCGACTTGAATGAATAACCTATTTTTCTGGCTGCTGACTGAAATTCAGCGAAACAATAAGTAACATCATTTTTTGTTTAAGATTTTTATTAGAATAAATGGAGAATCCCAATGCAGACCCCTATCAAGGCAATCATGGCAGGTATTTTGTTAGCATCATCAATGTCAGGCATTGTACATGCAGCAGCAGATAAGATTGTTATTGCCCATCGTGGTGCTAGCGGTTATTTACCTGAACACACATTACCCGCCAAAGCTATGGCTTATGCACAAGGTGCTGATTATCTTGAACAAGATCTAGTCATGACTAAAGATGACCAGCTCATTGTACTGCATGATCATTATCTCGATCGCGTAACGGATGTCGCAGAACGTTTTCCAAACCGTGCCCGTGCTAACGGTCGCTATTACGCCATCGACTTTACTCTGCCAGAAATTAAGTCACTAAAATTCACTGAAGGCTTTGATATCAAAGATGGCAAGAAAGTACAGAGCTATCCCGGACGTTTTCCAATGGGAGAATCGGATTTCCATATTCATACTTTTCAGGAAGAGCTGGAGTTTATTCAGGGCCTGAATAAATCCACTGGCAAGGATATTGGTATTTACCCTGAAATTAAAGCACCGTGGTTCCATCGCCAAGAGGGTAAGGATATTACCGCCAAGGTGCTGGAAGTTCTGAAACAATATGGCTATACCAAAAAGAGTGATAAAGCTTATTTACAATGTTTTGATGCCAATGAACTGAAACGCATCAAAAATGAACTGGAACCGAAACTGGGCATGGATCTGAAACTGGTTCAGCTTATTGCTTACACTGACTGGAATGAAACCTACGAACAAAAAACAGATGGTACATGGCAAAATTACAGTTATGACTGGATGTTTAAACCAGGTGCAATGAAAGAAGTAGCAAAATACGCTGACGGTATTGGCCCTGATTACCATATGCTGATCGCCAGTGATTCTACACCAACTAACATTAAATTAACCGGAATGGTGAAAGAGGCTCACGCAAGCCATCTGGCTGTACATCCGTATACCATTCGTATCGATCAATTGCCAAAATATGCAACCAACGGTAACCAATTGTTTGATATCATTTTCGACAAAGCCAATGTCGATGGTGCGTTCACTGATTTCCCTGATTTAGCTGTGAAATTTCTGGAAAAACACCACGAACACAAATAATCAGAATAAATCATCAAAGGGGCAGCCTAAAACTGCCCCAATCATGATTAAGAAATTCCCACCGGAAAGGCAATCACCTCACTAATCCGCTCGGCAGCCAGCACCAGCATAATCAGACGATCCACGCCTAATGCCACACCAGAACAATCCGGCATACCATGCGTAAGAGCTGCAAGCAGGTATTCATCTATCGGCTGAACTGTCAGCCCCATTGCTTCACGTTTACGGTTATCCTGATCAAAACGTAGGCGCTGTTCATCACTATCAGTCAGTTCATGAAAACCATTCGCCAGTTCCATACCCTTAAAATAGACTTCAAAACGTTCCGCAACCCGGTGATCTTCTTTGCTGATTTTTGCCAGTGACGCTTGAGATGCAGGAAAGTGATAGATAAACGTCGGTTTTTCAATACCTATCTGAGTTTCCACTCCCATCATGAAAAGTAATTGCAGCAAAGTATCCCGATCTTCTTCCTGAGCAGCGATATTGCTGAGATCAAGTTTCGCCGCAATTTCACGCAGTTTATCTTTACTGGCAGTCAGTGGGTCAATATTCAGATAGCGAATAAATGCCTGTTGATAGGAAAGTGATTCAGCACTTTCACAATCCAAAATCTGTTGCAGCAGATCATCCACTTCATTCATTAAGCGATACATGTCGTAATGTGGACGATACCACTCCAGCATGGTGAATTCCGGGTTATGATGGCGACCCGCTTCCTCATTACGGAAACTTTTCCCCATCTGATAAATGGAACCACTGCCCGCGGCCAGCAGGCGCTTCATATGGTATTCAGGGCTGGTCATCAGGTACAGGGGCAAGCCATCCGCCGCACCAGGCCCAACGAACTGTGTCTGGAAAGGGACCAGATGAACATCGGTGACAGTCGCTTGACTCATGGCAGGTGTTTCAACCTCCAACACCCCGCGATCTGCGAAAAAGCGCCGTATTTCTGCTAAGATATCCGCCCTTTTCAATAAATTGGCGATAGGGGCCCTTGGCTGCCAATTCGCGATTTCGTTCATATTCCTATGACTCCAAAATAAAACAAAACGCGCAGTTTACTCATATCAAGACCGCCAGACAAATTTTCAACACTAAATGGGTGAACACATTTTCTCCTGCTATTCTCTGCGATACAAGTGAATAGAAAACCCTTTATCTCTATATGGGAATATGGAAAATCATAAGGCATAAAAGATAAAGTTTTGTTAAACATATTCTCTGATTTTGTTGGAGATAAATGCCAGCATGATAATAAAAAATAATTACAAAAAGAATTATAAAAGTCAGATTAATTTAATTTTTATAAAGAAAATGTAAAAACTTCGTTGTGGTTCCATTGATTAATATGGACCTCCGTGTCCAAATACCAAAAGATACTATTTAGAATCAAAGATAAAAGATAATAGGTATAACAAGAGAAAAATTAACCTAATCTTAATCCTAAATAAGATACGGGTCACCAAGGAGCGAATGGATCAGGTGGTATGCCCTGACTCTCAATCATAATGGCTGAAATGTAACCATCTTTAGGTGGAACATATCCAGTGAGTTTTAATGATACAGTAAATGAATTTTTTATAGCTGCCAATAACGTGAGGTATATTCCACTTCCACTTATCTTATGATCCGGATATGCTAAAAGATATTCGCGATACCCAGAGAAATTAGGACTTCTAATTCTCACGAGAAGATTATTATTTAAATAATCAGTTTGCATCCTATCAATTGTTACATTTCTAATAATTGTATCATCATTTTTTGCCATATCGTCTGATATTGATTTTCCTAGTTTATCATTGCTGTTCATATGATTATTCCTTAAAATTATCCCTAATAATAAATAAGTGAGTGAGTGAGTGAGCTATGAATTCAAGACTAATAGGTTTCAACACCTGTAATGAAACCAACTTCCTGACTACCATGATATCTAGTGGCTATTAATGATACTGAATAGCTTTTGACTAAAGCGTCCAATAACCCTGCATATGTTGCAATTCCCCTCATCTCCTCATTAGGATAATAGAATTCAAAATAAAGATACCTATATTGTGGATCATAAATCGTGACTCTAATATCATAAGTCCCATCCGCTTTTTGGTAAAGCTGCAACCTCCGAATTTTTACATTGTAATAAGTTATTTCATCTTCACTTTCTTCATCTAATTTTGAAGTATCAACTAAATCTGATTTATCTTTAATATTCATATAATCACCTGTTAAATGAAAAGAAACTTTAATCACTTTTTTATAGTGGTAATACACCATATAAAAAAGATATAAAAACATTTATTTATGATTATCTTAAAAACTCCTTGCATATTTTCAGGAGAATCATATATTATTATGAATAAAAAATCACCAACATCATTAATCAAAAAATAAATCACCATCAAAATATATGTAAGTTAGCCTGTTATTGTGGCACACCAAAATAATTCAATCCAAGGATTCTATTGAAATAAAAGAAAATAGAAAATAGAAAATAGAAAAATGTCTATCATCTTAATGCCAAGGATCATGAGGATCAGGTATTACATCCGGAACTTCAACTCTAACACCTGAGATATAACGAGACATTGCTGGATAAGTAGATTTGGTGAGTTTTAATGATACAAGAAATGAACCGTTTAAAGCTAACAGTAATGTGAAATATATGCCTTCACCACTTATACGGTGTTCAGGATATGCTAAATAAAATTCGTCAAAATTAAGCCCGTGTGAATCCACAAACTTTATTTCAACATTACTAAAAAAAACATCAGCCTCTACTCCAACAATTTTTACATTGTAAATAGTTGTAGCATTATCTTCTAGTATCTTATTTGATACTGATTTATCATTGCTGCTCATGTAATTACCCCTTTAACTAATTTTTAATAAATATTTTAAAAATAGATTAGTCAAGATTATTTTTACACTTTACTAAACGTAGCACCTGAAATAAAACCAACTACTGCCTCACCATGATATCCGGTGGCTTTTATTCTCACTACAGATTTTTTGAGTAAAGCCTCCAATAACCCCATATATACTGTAACTCCGCCTATCTCCTGATTAGGAGCTGAAAGTTCATAAAAAAGAACACCATATTCCTCATGATGGACTGTGATCCTAACACCACTACCTCTGCTTTCCATACCGAAAATCTGCAACCTAAGAATTTTTACGTCGTAATATACCTCACCAGCTGTTAATTCATTGGCTGATGTTGTTTTATCTTTGATATTCATATGATTATTCCTTTAGATAATTATTTATATAAAAAATACAAACAAAATTCAGTAGAGATCTAGTTCTGAATTGAAAATCACGATATCATCAGAATATAACCATCAATTAAGTGGAAGTACCCCCTATTTTTAATTGGCGCTAAGTCCCTATATAGAATAGAGATAAAAATATTGATTTATGATTATGAAATAATTCTCTCACTCCCATTCAGTAGAATATATTACATTCCATTTCTACCAGCCTAAACCTAGGATAAGTATAAAACTGAGAACTTATTAAATGAACCCAAGAGATAAATTCTAATAAAAAGTTATATATAAAAGTTAGATGATGATTCTTGATATGTCAAAGAAAACAATTGAAACCACCAGTAATAAAAAATCACAAAATTCCGATTATCAAAATAAAACAATATTTATATTTAACTCCATAGTTACATTAAATAAAATAATATAAAAAGCTTTACCATGAAAATATAATACGGACATGCCTTATTATTAAACGCCTTATTTAATAAGTATTTTTATTCAATTAATATTCTGATTGATAACTTTTAAAAAAATAAATTTGTCCTTAATTATAGCAGTATGTTTATATATTACTTTTATCAAAAAATTTGATACTTTATTTTTCATCATCACACATATCATGCCAATAAGTAAAAATTTGTCTCAGATCACATTTTATAGGGAGAATCACACAGAAAATCACACAAAATACGCATTCATATCAAATTTACCCCCAACACTATTCGCTATAATTAAACCATACAAAAAGTAACAGATAGTAAAACTAAATCGTTATTTTTATTTACTTTGTTTGCTCCCACTTGAACAATGGAGAAGCGCAGTGCAAACCGTCAATGTCGACCTCGCGATTATCGGAGCTGGTGGCGCAGGACTGCGAGCAGCCATTGCTGCTGCTGAAGCCAATCCCCAGCTCAAGATCGCCCTGATCTCAAAAGTGTATCCCATGCGCAGTCACACTGTGGCCGCAGAAGGTGGTTCAGCCGCAGTCACTCAATCACACGATTCCTATGACTTTCACTTCAATGACACCGTATCCGGTGGTGACTGGCTGTGTGAACAGGATGTTGTTGAGTATTTTGTCAAACATTGCCCGACAGAAATGATCCAACTGGAACAATGGGGCTGTCCTTGGAGCCGTAAAGAAGATGGCTCCGTGAACGTACGTCGTTTTGGTGGCATGAAAATTGAACGCACGTGGTTTGCCGCCGATAAAACTGGCTTTCATATGCTCCATACGCTGTTCCAGACATCCCTCAAATATCCTCAGATCCAGCGTTTTGATGAGTATTTTGTACTCGATATTCTGGTAGATGAAGGACAGACTCGCGGCTTGGTTGCACTGAATATGATGGAAGGCACAAAAGTTCAGATCCGTGCCAATGCGGTCATTATGGCGACAGGTGGTGCAGGGCGTGTCTATCGTTACAATACCAATGGCGGTATTGTTACCGGTGATGGTATGGGTATGGCATTCCGCCACGGTGTACCATTGCGTGATATGGAATTTGTGCAATATCACCCGACGGGATTACCGGGTTCCGGTATTTTAATGACCGAAGGCTGCCGTGGTGAAGGCGGGATTCTTGTGAACAAAGATGGCTATCGTTATCTGCAAGATTATGGTTTGGGACCAGAAACTCCACTCGGGCAGCCCGAAAACAAATATATGGAACTAGGCCCGCGCGATAAGGTATCTCAGGCTTTTTGGCATGAATGGCAAGCGGGCCGTACTATCACCACGCTACGCGGTGATGTGGTTTACCTGGATTTACGCCACTTGGGTGAGAAAAAACTGCTCGAACGTCTGCCGTTTATCTGTGAACTGGCAAAAGCCTATGTCGGCGTTGATCCTGTCAAAGAACCAATCCCTGTTCGCCCAACCGCGCATTACACTATGGGTGGAATCGAAACTGATCAGCGTTGTGAAACCAGCATCAAAGGGCTATTCGCTATTGGTGAATGTTCATCTGTCGGCCTCCACGGTGCAAACCGCCTTGGTTCTAATTCTCTGGCAGAATTGGTTGTTTTTGGGCGTCTGGCAGCGGAAGAAGCGGTCAAGTATATTCAGCATGTGAAACCAGCTAATGACAGCGCACTGGTTGCCCAAGTCCGTGATATCGAAGATAAGCTCAATAAACTGCTGAATCAGAAAGGTGGTGAAAATTGGGCGAAAATCCGCGATGAACTGGGAACTTCAATGGAAGAAGGGTGCGGCATTTACCGTACACCAGAGTTGATGCAGAAAACCATCGACAAAATTGCCGAACTCAAAGAGCGTTTCAAGCATATCGAAATTAGCGATCGTTCCAGCGTATTCAATACCGATCTGCTTTATACCATCGAATTGGGATTCGGTCTTGATGTTGCTGAATGTATGGCGCATTCAGCGATGAATCGCAAAGAATCACGTGGTGCCCACCAGCGCCTTGATGAAGGCTGTACCGAACGTGACGATGAAAATTTCTTGAAGCACACGCTGGCTTTCTATAACCCTGAAGGTTCTCCCCGTCTGGAATACAGTGATGTGAAAATCACCAAATCTCAGCCAGCGAAGCGAGTATATGGTGGCGAAGCGGCAGCACAAGAGAAAAAACAGAAGGAGCAGGCGAATGGCTGAGCTAAAAAACCTGAAAATGGAAGTCATGCGCTATAACCCGGAAACTGACAATGAACCTCATTTTGTTACGTATGAAGTGCCTTACGATGATCAAATCTCACTGCTGGATGCGTTGGGCTACATTAAGGATAATCTGGCACCTGATCTTTCCTATCGCTGGTCTTGCCGCATGGCAATTTGTGGTTCCTGCGGCATGATGGTAAACCGCGTACCAAAACTGGCATGTAAAACTTTTCTGCGTGATTATGAACAAGGAATGAAAGTCGAAGCACTGGGTAATTTCCCGATTGAACGGGACTTGGTTGTGGACATGACACACTTTATTGAGAGCCTCGAAGCCATCAAACCTTATATCATCGGCAATGAACGCAAACCCGCTGATGGCCCGAATATGCAAACTCCGGCACAGATGGCAAAGTATCACCAGTTTTCAGGCTGTATTAACTGTGGCCTGTGTTATGCTGCCTGCCCTCAATTTGGCCTGAATCCTGAGTTCATCGGGCCTGCCGCAGTCACACTGGCACATCGCTATAACCTTGATAACCGGGATAACGGCAAGAAAGAACGTATGCCGCAAATCAATAGTAACAATGGAGTCTGGTCTTGTACTTTCGTTGGCTATTGCTCTGAAGTCTGCCCGAAACATGTCGATCCGGCTGGTGCCATTCAGCAAAGCAAGGCAGAAAGTGCCAAAGATTTTCTTATCTCTATGCTGAAACCACAATAAGGGAGGAGGAAGTAATGACAACGAAACGTAAACCTTATGTGCGCAGCATGAAGCCTAATTGGTGGCATAAGCTGGGATTTTATCGCTTTTATATGCTGCGCGAAGGCACATCTATTCCTACCGTGTGGTTCAGCCTGCTTGTGCTTTACGGTTTATTTGCCCTGAAAAATGGCCCAGAAAGCTGGGCGGGTTTTGTCTCTTTTCTGCAACATCCGGCCGTGTTATTGATAAATATCATCACCTTGCTGGCAACCTTGCTGCATACGAAAACGTGGTTTGAGCTGGCACCAAAAGCGCTCAATATCATCGTAAAAAATGAAAAAATGACCCCGGGTCCCATCATCAAGCTGTTATGGGCAACCATGATTATTGCTACTGCCGCGATTCTCGGCATTGCGCTATTTTTCTGACCCCAAGGAGGATCCAATGAATCAAGTACCTAAGCGTTCCGACGAACCGATTTTCTGGGGGTTGTTTGGTGCCGGCGGGATGTGGAGTGCCATTGTTGGCCCTGCAATTATTTTGTTGCTGGGTATTTTGCTGCCACTCGGTCTGGTGCCAGAATCACTCTCTTATGAACGCATCCTGACATTCTGCCAGAGCTTTATTGGTCGTATCTTTTTGCTGCTGATGATCTGCCTACCTCTATGGTGCGGTATGCACCGAATCCATCACGGAATGCACGATCTGCAAATTCATATTCCAGCCAGTCAATGGGTGTTCTATGGTGCAGCAGCTATTTTGAGTGTTATCGCTTTGATTGGGACGTTTACACTGTAATTGTGATAATCGGAAGAATGATCTTGAAAAAAGTCTGCGGCTTACCCGCAGACTTTGTACTACAAATTAAGGCATTGTCTTTAGAACTTATAAGAAACAGTCGCTTTATAAGAACGACCTTTCTCTTCCTGCCCTTTATAAGTATTCAGATAGTAAGACTGCTCGTTGTAACGTTTATCGAAGACATTATCGATACCAAGCTGAATTTCTGTGTTTTTAAATGAACCGGCTTTCGGTGCCCAGGAAATATACACATCACTGACACCATAGCCAGGCTTATGTATATTTACAATCTTACCATCATCAGTCCCGTTTGCATCTGTGGCACGGACAAATCGAGAGTTCCAACCAAGTTCAATATCAGTTTTATCAAATAAGTAGCTTCCGCCAATAGTGAAAGCATCACCTATAGTTGGGGTAAACTCTCGTCTTGTGTCAAATAGCGCACTGCCTGTAAGGATTTTGTTATTCGCTTTCGCGTAAGTCGCTCTTAAAGATAGGTTATCCAACTGATATTTGGTCGATAATTCAAACCCTTCCAATCTGGATTTAGGGATATTATTCAGCTCACTCTTAGCTAAAGTTGTAGCCAGATTTTTGAAATTGGTTTGGAAGACCTTACCAATGACAGTGAATGAGTCATTTTCAGCAAAAACATCAGAATATGTTCCCGCTGCACCCGTTTCTAAGTTGTAACCCGTCGTCGCTTTTAAGTTGGCGTTGTGATTACTTTGCCCCATACCAATCTCTTTACCCAATGGGCCTCTGAAAAGTTCGGTATAATTGGCAAATAATGTTGTTGACGCGCCAAGTTCGTATTTCAAACCCAGTGCTTTTGAGAAATGGACATAAGTTCTCTCAAAAGGCTTATCATTTTTATTAATGGTATTGTATTGGTAGTGATCCCATCTGACACCCGGAATAACATGAAAATCAGAAAATTGAATGTCATCCTCCAAATAAACAGATGATGATTTTCCTGTTTCTACTGCTTTTTTGTGTACATTTTCTGATACATCAGTGTACGCCATTCTGGTATCAAAATATTCATACCCATAAGTTAAAACATGGGATAATTTCTGGGTATCAAAATTAGAGACATTACGCGCCCTAATACCTTGGGTTTCAACAATACTGTCGAATCCCTTTCCAGGCCCACCGATTTCCCTCATGTGGTTGAAGTTTTGTTCTGTGTGATAGGCAGAAACTTTTAAGTCAATGAGGTCATTATCGACTGGTACATATCTGTAAGTGAGATTATAGGCATCACGCTCTGAAGCGTACTTTCCTTTTCTCCCTTTATTGATATCCGAACCAAAATTCAATCTGAAATTAGTCTCCGCATCATTTTGATAATGTTCTTTTGATACATTGATATACTGCTCATCAGTCAGGTTGAATTTCGCTTTTAATAAATAATTAACCAGTTTCCCATCGGTAGGAATTGAGCTTCTTCCGCGGTTATCTCTGCCCGAATCAGCATCATTTATATCACGATGATTAAAATAGCCTAATAAATCAACTGCTCCCACTCTTCCATAAGTTGCTAAAGATTGCTGGAACTCAGAACCATTACTGACATAGCTTAATTTACCTTTTGCACCAAATAATTGGCCCGGTTCTAATAAATCACCAGCATCAACGGTTTCAAATTTTAATGCGCCAGCAAGGGCTCCCGTATCATAAGTAATACTGTTAGTACCGACACTGACATCAATTTGCTTCAGCATTTCAGGATCGATGCCGTAGCTACCCGAATGATGGAAGTGATATCCCTCTTGTCGTGCACCATCAACCGTTACGTTGATGAATTGATCATCCATGCCACGGATTTTAAAACGCTGCCCTAAAGCGCTGGGGTGACCCGCTTGGACGCCCGGTACATTCTTTAAAATCTCACCGACACTTTGTGCCTGTCTGACTTTGATTTCGTTACGGTTGACTTTTCCATTATCTTGTTCTGCATTGTTATCTGCAATAACGACGAGTGTATCGCCAGTTACCGTTGATTTCTTGATTGACTCTCCCGTGGTTGCAAATGCATTGGTAGAGATAGCAACTGTCAACATAGATGCTGACATCAAAGGAACACACAGGCCACTTTTAGCCAGGCTAGCGTAAATCTGGGTAATTTTAGACATTTATTTTCAATCAAAAATACTATTGAGAATCGTTATTATTTACATTTATATAGAAAATGTAAATAACTTTAAAAGCGAACATAGGACATATCTGGGGATGAAAGGCAAGATCAACAGATCCTGCTGTTTTAACCAATATGGTTACTCTATACGACTAGTATATGTGAGCCAGAGCACACTCTACATTCTGATAACCCCCTGCCCGAACGCAAAATGTGATTTTTCCCGAACGATGAGCACTGATTTGTACTTCCATCTTCATCGCTTCCATCACGGCAATCACATCACCCTCACTGACTTGCTCGCCCTCTGTGACCAGCCATGAATGCAAGATACCGGATATGGGGGCTTTCACCTGATGGGGATCTGCCGATGTTTTTTCCTTTGTGGAAGATTGGGGATGAAAAAATGATTGCTCACTCGTAGGGGCTAACTGCGCCAATCCAGTCAATAAATTCGACGGTAATCCCAACTCGTGCCTGCGGCCATCAATCTCGATAAATGTGCGGGTGATGCTTTTATCTTCTGTTACAACCTGGCGTGGTGAGCTTTCCAGTTCATTGGCAAAATCTGTTTCTATCCAGCGGGTATGGACATGAAACGCATCACTGGAAATAAAATCAAGATGTTCCATCACCGCTTGATGGAAAGGCAATACCGATGCTACCCCTCGGATTTTGAATTCCCGTAATGCCCGGCGGGCACGGAAAATGGCCTGTTCACGAGTCTCCCCCGTGACGATTAATTTAGCCATCAATGAGTCAAAAGTAGCCGGAATGGTGGAACCCGTTATCACTCCTGAATCCAGACGAATACCGGGACCAGAAGGCGGGATAAATTCGCTGATTATGCCAGATGTCGGCAAGAAACCTTTACCTGCGTCTTCCGCATTAATGCGAAATTCAAACGAATGTCCTCTTGGTACTGGTGTTTCCCGAATGCTCAACGGATAACCCTCCGCCACTCGCAACTGTTCGATAACCAGATCAATACCTGTTGTTTCTTCCGTCACCGGATGCTCAACCTGTAAGCGAGTATTTACTTCTAAGAAAGAAAGCGTTCCATCTGCACTTAACAAGAATTCTACTGTGCCAGCACCCACATAATTGGCTTCCGCACAAATTGCTTTTGCTGACTGATGAATACGTTCTCTTTGTGACTGCGTTAAAAATGGAGCCGGAGCTTCTTCCACCAGTTTTTGATTTCGACGCTGCAAGGAACAATCTCGGGTTCCCAGCACCACAACGTTACCCTGCCTATCCGCAATCACTTGCGCCTCTATATGACGAGGTTTATCCAAAAATTGCTCAATAAAGCACTCGCCCCGCCCAAATGCAGCTGTCGCTTCACGCACTGCCGAATGATAAAGTTCTGCCACTTCATCCAATCGCCAAGCTACTTTCAAGCCACGGCCACCACCACCAAATGCAGCTTTAATGGCAATCGGCAAGCCATGCTGTTCCGCAAAAGCGACAACTTCCTGTACTTCTTTAACTGGCTCTGCTGTTCCAACCACCAGTGGAGCCCCTACTTTCTGGGCAATTTTACGCGCCTTGATTTTATCGCCCAACTCATCAATGGTTTCAGGGTCAGGACCAATCCAAATCAATCCTGCGTCAATCACGGCACGAGCAAATTCAGCCCGTTCAGACAAAAAGCCATACCCCGGATGCACCATCGTTGCCCCAGATTGCTTTGCCACCGACAGTAAACGGGGAATATTGAGATAGGTTTCTGTGGGGCTATTCCCACCCAGACCATAAGCCTCATCTGCCAGTTGTACGTGCTGTGCATTGATATCTACATCCGCATAGACGGCGATTGTCTGTATTCCATAATCACGGCAAGCACGGATAATACGAACAGCAATCTCACCACGGTTAGCGATCAGTACTTTCTTAGATTGATTGTTCTTAAATTGACTGTTCTTAAATTGATTATTTGCTGTGCTCATAGAGAACTTTTGCTCCCTTGAATTTCTTGGAATTGGCTGATGGGGTTAAAGCGAATTTTGGCGTTGACAGGAACCTGACCAGCAAGATCAAGATGATAATCGGCTACTGAGGCAATAACCGGATATCCGCCCGTGAGTGGATGGTCAGCTAGAAATAAGACAGGCTGCCCACTGGCAGGAATTTGAACTGCTCCCGCACAAGTTCCTTCGCTGGGTAGTTCTTGTTGCTTAAGGCGTGATAGTGAACGCTTACCGCTTAATCGCAAGCCAATACGGTTGGATTGAGGAGTTACCTGCCAAATTTGGTTGCTCAATAAATCGATGGCTTTTTGGGTAAACCAATCTGTACGAGGACCAAGAATGATATCTAATACTACGACGTCATCTCTACTTGGCATGTCAAAAGCCGGTGTTTCAGAGAAAGATACCGCTGCGCAGTGAGAGGCTTTTCTGACGGCCAAGTTATCACTTACTTTCAATGGTGCAGGCCCGATATTCGACAAAGTATCAAATGAGTGACTGGATAAGACGGCAGGAATAACAAAACCCCCGCGTACTGCCACATAAGAGCGCATTCCAGCATTCGGTATACCTAACGAAATTTCATCACCATCGTTGAGATCAATAGGTTGGTGAGTATTCACATATAACGTTTCTCCCAATGGTGTTTTTATCTTCATTGGACATGGTGCCCCCGTAATTGCAACTAACATCTTCCCATGTGCGATTGCCTTAAAGCCTCCCTGTACTATCTCCAGACAGGTTTGATCGGAAGAATTACCAACAATACGGTTTGCACTACGCAAAGCACTTTTATCCATCGCCCCAGATTCTGAGATCCCTAACCCTGACTGACCAACGCGCCCCAAATCCTGGAACAGAGTTTGTAACCCCACAGACAAAACTTCCAAATAACAAGAGGACTCTGGTAATGAAACTGCATGCTTGATAGGCACTTCTGGCAAACTTATTGTTGTAGGAAGATGCCCGGTATCCCGAAAGTTAACACGATAACCCGGTTGCAATAAGGCGGGGGATGAACGGGAAAGATCCCACATCCGTTCGGTTGTAATACCGATAATTTGCCACCCCCCAGGGCTTGCTTGTGGGTAAACACTGCTGAATTCTCCCGCCAAGGCAACGGCACCTGCCGGAATACGTGTTCTTGGTGTTTTTTGGCGGGGAATATTCCACTGCGAGGCATCCGATGCCAGATAAGCAAAGCCGGGAGCGAACCCAGTAAAGGCTACGGTATATTCATTTTCCGTATGTTGACGAATAACTTCCTGAACAGTTATTCCCAATATTTCTGCAACTGTTGTAAGATCATCACCGTTATAGTGCACCGGGATTTCAATATGTTTTCCTATTGCATAACCACGTGCCTGCAAATCACGACAACTGATTTCTGTCGCTAGTTGCTGGGCTGATATTTTTGTCGGCCGAAAACGAATCATCAAAGTTCTCGCGGCCGGAATAATTTCTTCAATCCCAAAAATAGGAGACACACTCATTGAATCTAACAGTGCCAGTGTTTCTGCCAACCCACTTAGCTCAACCATGATGGCATTAAAATTAACAGGTAAAAAACGCAAGGCTATCTCCCTAAATTATCAACCGTGTCAGTTCAAACCATATTTATGGATGAACAAATGATCGGATGGTAACTCCGGCCTGTTGCAAAACGGTTTTGACCTGTTTTGCCATCTCTACCGCATCAGGGCTATCACCATGTACGCAAATAGAATCCGCCTGAATGGATGTGAATTTTCCATCAATCGATTCAACACCTCCCTCTGTCACCAATTGCAACATGCGCCGAGCAACAAGATCTGCATCATGCAGAACAGAACCCGTTTCACGACGGGAGACTAATTCCCCCTTAGAAGTATAGGCACGATCAGCAAATGCTTCTGCGATGGTTTTCAACCCTCTTTCTCGAGCTAATCTTAAGATGTTTGATCCTGCCAAACCAACCAAAATAAGATTAGGATCAATCGCTAAAATACCTTCAATAACAGCAATCGCCTGATATTCATCATTTGCAATTGTGTTATAAAGCGCACCATGAGGTTTGACATAGCTCACCCTTGTATCTGCCACTTTAGCCAATCCTTGCAAGGCAGCAATCTGGTAAATAACGTCTGCTGTAAGTTCATGTGCAGCGATATCCATTTTACGCCGTCCAAAACCAACCAAATCAGGGTAAGAAACATGAGCACCAATCACCACATTATTTTTTTGGGCAAATTTTAGGGTACGCAAAATTCCTACCGGATCTCCCGCATGAAAACCACAGGCAACGTTAGCACTACTGACAATCTCCAATATTGCTTCATCATTTCCCATACACCATTGACCGAAACTTTCACCGAGATCACTATTTAAATCGATTGTTTTTATCATGATGATTCCCTTAAGCTGATTTCAAAAACTCAAAGATAGAATCGATAGATATCACGCCCATGTACTATGTCAGCATACAAGTCATCGCACTTGACCACAGAAGCCAGCGTGGGTAGACACACCCTTCCATCAAATCAGCGCGTTTCCAGCCAACATAAACAAAGATTGCTCATTCTCCCCTGTCATCGTTATTATACTTATTATGTTCTAGGCAATATTCGTACCATTATGTAACCAAATTAAAAATTGTTTAATCAAAGAAAACATATTGTTGAACAATAAATACTATCTGGTGAGTAAATAAGCAAACAAAATTATGCTATCAATTGCAAAAGTCCAAGGGAGATCACTTTATTAACATTTACTGTTGAATTTATTGCCAAGATGCACAATCTAGTCCAAGGCATACAGTGAAATCACCCTATATTGGTTCAATGGCGATAACTCGCTGGATTTCAGGGAATATGTGAAGATTTTTGTTTATGAGGCTTCGAAGGTGTTCGTTATCAGCAACTAACCTAATGGATGACTATGAAAAAAGACCATTTCCCCCAGATTTTGAGCAATAGAATCTCCGAAACTATAAGAAATAAGTTGGTTGCTGGGGAGTTATTGCCGGGACAGCGATTATCAGAAGCTACTCTGAGTGAACAGCTTGAAATTTCACGGAATACATTACGTGAAGTATTCCGGCTTCTCACTCAAGAGGGCCTGCTCAAACATGAGCCTAATCGTGGTGTATTTGTTGCGACTCCCGATATTGCATCAATTATTGATATCTATCGGGTTCGACAACTGGTTGAGTGTCAGGCACTTGCTCAAGCTTATTCAATACATCCCAGTGTTGCCAAGATGACAAAAGCCGTCGAAACAGCCGAACAATGCCGTAATAAAAAAGACTGGATTGGTGCCGGAACGGCCAATATGCGTTTTCATGCCGCAATTGTGGAATTAACTGATAGTGAAAGGTTGATTGCGTTCTATCGCAATATCTCTGCGGAACTTCGACTGGCTTTTGGTATTTTGAACGATCCAGAACTTTTATATGCGCCCTATATCGATAAAAACACCCATATTCTGGAACTTCTTAATTCTGGGCAAAATGAACTTGCTGCTAAAAAAATGAAAGACTATCTGGAGCTATCAGAAAGAACAATATTAGCAGCTTATACACGTAAAAATAATCAAAAATCATAAGGCCAATTTAAATCAACTAATTATATATTTTAACATGCGTTTTTTTCGCAAAAAATTCTAAGCAGGGTTAAAGAAATGCGGTGATGTGGTAGTTTAGTTGGCTACTAAGTTCTAAAACGCAAAAAAGCCATCCGGTAAAGGATGGCTTCTCTGGCAAATAATTGTCTGGCAGTGCCCTACTCTCGCATGGGGAGACCCCACACTACCATCGGCGCAACGGCGTTTCACTGCTGAGTTCGGCATGGGATCAGGTGGGACCACCGCGCTCTTGCCGCCAGACAAATCCTGT
>NZ_CAWQTY010000167.1:0-155010 GCF_963897815.1 Xenorhabdus sp. Sc-CR9 | reverse complement strand
GAGCAGAATTGGTGAAAGAGATGGCATATGTCCTTAATATTGAATTGCATTACCTACCGCCTTACAGCCCAAACCTCAATCCGATAGAGCGATTGTGGAAGTATATGAATGAGCAAGTACGTAACAATGTTTATTTTCCGGATGCGAAGACATTCCGTGAAACCCTTCGCCACTTTTTTCATACCACTTTGCCAGAAAAAGCGAAAGAACTCACGACTCGACTGACTGACAACTTTCAGATTTTAAAACCTGCATCTTCAAGTTAGATTGGTATATACGGCTTCAGGGCGTTTGCAACAGGAAACTTTCCGCTTTGATGATACAGGAGTGGGAGCGGCACGGACTGCCGACTATACCTATTCTCCCATGGGGCAGCTGACAGGGTACCAGGACATGGCAGGGAATACCCAGCAACTGTACTTTGATAAGTTCGGCCGTCCGGTTGCTACCCTTGATCCCGATGTTGATATAGGGTTGACCTATGATGCTGCCAGCAGGGTCAAGAGCTGGAGTGTATACAATAAACAGCATGACAAACGGTTAACCACTACGCTGGATTTTGATGATTTTGGTCGTGAAGTCAAACGCCAAATCCGGACAGAAACAGATATACTGATCCTTGAACAGAACTATACAGTTAAGGAACAATTGGCATCGCGTACCACCCGTTCACAGCAATTTGGTGTGCTGCGTCAGGAAACCTACACCTATGATCCGACTCGTCACTGGTTGACGGAATACGATTGTTCAGGCACGGAGTGCCCCCGGGATGCTTATGGTTTTGGCATCACCCAGCAGAAATTTACCTACGATCGGTTGGGCAACATGCTGACCTGCATCACTACCCTGAATGACGGGAGCAGTGATACGGCCACGTTTACCTACAGTCTGTCAGATCCCTGTCAGTTGCATACTGTCACCCATACTCACCCGGGATATCCGGCAACCCTCTCTCTGAAGTATGACGGTGCCGGACGCCTGATTCAGGATGAGTCCAGTCGCCAGCTCACTTACGATGCATTGGGGCGCTTAATTGCAGTTGATCTCCATGACACCATCAGTACCTATTCCTATGACGCATCGGATCGTCTGGTGCTGCAACGGATAGGGGAAGATAAAACCCATGAGCTGTATTATCAGGGAGAAACACGCGTGGCTGAAATCCTGCGGGAAAGTGGCGTGGTGACCCGATCGTTACACGCATACGGGACACCGGTTGCCACCGTAACGGGTAACGAAAAGCACTTGCTGGGTACTGATGGTCATGGCAGCGTGTTGTTCAGTAGCCACAGTGATGGCAACCTAACCCGCTATCGTTATTCACCTTATGGCCAGCAAGCTGCGGAAGAACACCAACCGGATATCCCGGCTTATAATGGCGAGTGGCTTGATCCCATGGGGGGAAACTACCATCTGGGCAATGGATATAGAGCTTATAACTCTGTCCTGATGCGTTTTAATGCTCCCGATAGTTGGAGTCCATTCGGTGCAGGAGGACTTAATGCTTATGCCTATTGTTTGGGTGATCCCATCAATCGTATTGACCCTACAGGGCATATGAGTCTGGGCAGTATTTTTGGGGTTGTTTTGGGTAGCATCGGATTGGTTGCGGGGATTATCATGGCTATCCCCACCGGTGGGGCATCCCTGAGTGTGGGCGGGGCGATTATCGCTGGATTGGGATTGCTTGCAGATGCCACGGGTATCGCCAGTGCAGCGACAGAAGACAGTAATCCCCGCGTTTCTTCGATCCTCGGATGGGTTTCTTTGGGGTTTGGGGTTGTAGTTGGCATGGGAGCAGGTATTAGCAGTGTTGCCAGATATATCCAGAAGATGAGAGGATTAACACGCTCTTTTAGCGAGGTGTTTACAACTGAAACGATTAAAAATGAAGTTATGCCAAGAAGGATGAATATGATGGATCCTCCAGGAGCCAGCAATCCCAGAATATATACAGAAGTTAATAGCTTAGACGTACGTGGAATTAGTGCTAACGATTATGTTATTGCATTTAGGAATGCGATACGTGATGAAAGAGTTGTATCAATTGAGAATCCTGCGGGTAGTGGTTTTCATACAATAGGGATAAATACGACAGGACTCTACCCTGCTGGTGAGAATCAAGATATAGATTTTTTGAGGCGAGCATTATTCAGGCCAATTGGAGATGATTCGCCGATAGAGATTATTCAAAATGTCTTTGTAGCACAAAATGAAGCCCGATCTGAACAAATTTTGGATATTACAGCGGAGGATTTTGAATCTTTATACCTGAGCTTTATACGTACTAGTATATTAAACTCTCATGATATGACTGATTCTGTTATTACTACGGTAGGTAGACTTCGTTTTTGTAGAGGAGTTTTCAAGAGATTAAATATGAATATTAATTCCAATCGACTGATTATGAATAGGTTTAGAGGTTTCTGGAGTAGTTCCGACGATTTATTTCCGGATAGAATGATGGATTGGCTACGTTTGGTCAGGTAATAGAGTAAAGGTTTATGAACGCTGATAACCATTGATAAAATAAGGAGAATATCATGTTAAAAAGAACTTATTCTTATAATGGAAATACATTAGAAACATCATCCAGTCAGTTAAGACGAACTCAATCAAACAGAAACATTTCCTCAGATGAACAATTGTGCACAGAGTTTTTTTACAATAATCCAGCTTTATTTAATCGTTATATGCCTATAATCAAAGAAGTTAACAAACAAGAAATGGAGAGTGCAAGTAATAAAATATTAGCTTCTCTGAACAATGACGGGTGGTTTTTTGATGTTCCAGAAAGAAGAATTGCTGAAACAGAACAAGAGAAAAAAGAGAGAGAACATATTGGGGCATGGCATGAAAGATGCTCATCAACAAAAGAAAACTTAGATAATATGGAAAGACATTTAGAATGGATGTTTGATACAAGAAGTTATTTCCATTTCGTATGTTATATGAATGGTCACCCTATTGGGGTTATTATGCTTAGGCATGTCAGTGATAAAATATACCATGAGCCAGAAGTATTGTACTTCATTACTCATTTAGGCATTCAAAACTGTGCATATTTGTTAGTGGAAAAAGCAGTGAATAAATCTTATCAACTTGGCTCATTAGGAAACTTAAAAGTTAGAGTTGCTAATGATTATTTGCAAAAAAGAGTATATAGCAGATTCGGATTTATTAATATAGATCAAGAGAATATGCAATTACGCCCATTTGAGCGACAACAATGGATATTTTATTCCCAGAAAAGAGAATTCCGATTTTCTAATAATTGCTAACACAGTTTATTTAAATATTTTCATTAATCCCCTGGAGCATAGATAACGATGTGACTGGGGTGAGTAAAAGTTGCAACTTGAAATACGACAGGTATATATAGAATACTTTATCAATCAGTAAGAATGGTTAATTTTTGATATTAATACTATTCTTTAATTTATGAGTTTTTTTCTTAAATTTAACTATTGATATAAATATTCCTAATTACTCGTGAGGGTATTTCCTTTTGCGATTTGCAATTCTTTATGCCAAAGTCTTAAATTAAGGCGTAGAAACTTAATTAAATTCGTAATCAAATAATCTAATTAATTCTGGAGGTTGTATATGGGTATCTTATCATGGGTTATCTTTGGCTTGATTGCCGGGATCCTTGCTAAGTGGATTATGCCGGGAAATAATAGCAGCGGTATCATTATGACAGTGATTTTAGGTATTGTCGGTGCTGTTGTTGGCGGGTATATCAGCACATTTTTTGGAATGGGAAAAGTTGATGGTTTTAATTTCGGAAGTTTTATCATTGCTGTTGTGGGAGCGATAATTATCTTATTTGTATACCATAAAATTTCCAGTCAGTAATTTTTAAAATTTTCTTACAAAACGGTTTTGTAAAGTGGTTTATGAGTTTCATCATGCATATGATTAATAACAAAAAAGGGCATGTTATTTAAAT
The DNA here is from genome assembly GCF_963897815.1 of Xenorhabdus sp. Sc-CR9. NCBI lineage: Bacteria > Pseudomonadati > Pseudomonadota > Gammaproteobacteria > Enterobacterales > Morganellaceae > Xenorhabdus > Xenorhabdus sp. Sc-CR9. Next base: position 151,058 of record NZ_CAWQTY010000167.1, on the reverse strand, counting down.
GCCCTTTGCTATTATTTATTTTCCTGATATTTATTTTTCTAACGGAAATGAGTCATCCGCTCCCCATTCAGCCCAAGAGCCATCATATAATTTCACTTCTTTGTGACCAATCATATCAAGACCCAATACTAAAACGGCGGCTGTCATGCCTGAGCCACAACTGGTAATAATCGGCTGGTCTAAATTAACGCCTTGTTTTCGGAATATCGCCGTAATTTCTTCTACTGACTTATAAAGTCCATTATCCATCAAGGCTGTCCACGGAACATTTTTAGCGCCGGGGAGATGCCCCATTCTCAAGCCTGGACGGGGTTCAGGTGCTTTTGCTTGAAAGCGTTCTTCTGCTCTGGCATCAATAAACTGTACTGGCACATTGTTATGGAGTGCAGCAAGGATCTGCGCCTGAGAACAGACTTTTTCAGGAGTAAACTGTACATTGAAAACTTCGGGTGAACGGGCAACTTTTCCCGATTCGGTTGAATAACCAGACTGCTGCCAGCCTTGTAATCCCCCCTCGAGAATACGGATATGATGGGCACCAAAGACTTTGAATGTCCACCATGCTCGTGGGGCGGAGAACATATTTCCTTGATCGTAAATCACCACCAGATGATTTTCACTGATACCCATTTTGTTGACCGCTTGACGGAAAATTTCTGGTTCCGGCAGCATGTGTGGCAGGTTGGTTTGTAGATTGGCAACTTTATCAAGGTCAAAAAACTGAGCACCCGGAATGTGTTCCTCCAACCAGAGCTGTTGATAATCAATGGATTGGGTGGGCATTGGGGCACTAGCATCAACGATAACGACATTCTCATCATGGAGATGCTCGTTTAACCATTGTGGACTGACAAAATATTCGTTTTTCATGAGATTACTCACCTGATGTCATAATACCGGATGGTGCAAGGCGATACGTTGTTAACAATAGATGTGTCGTAATATCTAGTGTTGCGCTAAAACCAGATGTATTTATTGTTGCCCTGTCGGGATATTTTCCTGCTGGCTCTGTTGCGGCTCTTCTGTTGGGGTGGTTGAGCGTGTGTACATATTCAATCCTGCCAGAAAGACACCGCCAATAGAGCCGATAGAAAATAATATGATGATAATGAGCAGGATTTTTTTCATCTTTGTATCCAGTAAGGTTTTAATAAAGATTTTTGATAAAAAGTGTTATCAGCCATAAAAAGCCAAAAGATAGAAAGTCAAAAGTATATCGGCTTATACAATCCAGACAAGCAATAACCGATTTTCCTGTATTGATAATAAAGAAGCTGGAAACTGTTTCTCAGTAATGAGCATATAAAGCTGATTTGATATCAACTCTATGGGAGAATAGCCCTCCAATTTTTAAGCAGCAAAACTCATGGCACTTTCCAGTTCAATAAAAAATCAGATTAGCCAATGGTATAAGGCATTATCCACCCATATTGATGGTTTCATTCCGCGTGCTCCGCAACGTCAGATGATTGCAGAGGTTGCAAAAACGCTGGCGGATGAAGAAGGACGGCATTTAGTGATAGAAGCACCTACAGGAGTAGGAAAAACTTTGTCCTATCTGATCCCGGGCATTGCTGTCAGTAGAGCAGAGCAGAAACCGTTGGTAGTCAGTACGGCGAATGTTGCGTTGCAAGATCAAATCTATAGCAAAGACTTGCCTTTATTGCACAAGATCATCCCTGACCTGAAATTCACTGGTGCTTTTGGTCGCTCACGTTATGTCTGTCCACGTAATCTGGAGGCAATTTGTACCGCAGAAGGCGAACAAATTGATCTAATGTTTCTGGTGGAAGACCGGATTGATATCGCTAACGGTGAAGAACGGGAATTGTGTCGTCGGTTGCGCAGTGAATACACGACATTTGCATGGGACGGTTTGCGTGATCACCATCAACTGGCATTGTCGGATTCACTGTGGGCAAAAATCAGTACAGATAAGATGAACTGTCTGGCCCGGAATTGCCAGTTTTATCATCGCTGCCCATTTTTTCTCGCTCGTCGGGAAATTGAAGATGCGGATGTCGTTGTTGCCAACCACTCTTTGGTTATGGCTGCACTGGAAAGTGAATCTGTTTTACCGGAGGCAAAAAATCTGCTGTTGGTATTAGATGAAGGACACCATATACCGGATGTAGCCAGAGATTCACTGGAAGTTGAAGGAGAAATTACGTTATTCCAGCTAAATGGGCAGTTAGATACGTTTGTCCGTCATGTGGAGCAATATCTGGTTCAATTTCGTCCGGTAAAACCACCTGCATTGGCAAATATTCCTCGGTTGAAAACGCATTGTGAAAGAATTAGCGAATGCTTTAAAGAATTGGCAGCCATTACACAAGCTTTATTGCCTGAGCGGAGCGAAGCAGAAGAATACTTATTCAAACTGGGAAAATTACCGGATAGTTTACTGCTATGTTGCCAGCAATTATTTAAGCTCACTGATGGATTACGTAGCTTAGCAGAAGCAATTTTAAGTGATTTAACGGAGCAGACGGCGAAGCAGGATATTGTCCGATTGCATCGCACGATTTTACAAACCAGCCGAACATTGGGCTATTTTGAGAATATGGCAAAGTTGTGGCGTTTGGCTTCGCAGGAAGAATCTTCCCATGCGCCGATATCCAAATGGTTGACGCGTCGCTATGAAAAAAATCAGTCGCACCTTTATTTTCACTGTGCCGGAATTCGGGTCAGTGAACAATTAATCCATCTATTATGGCGCAATATTCCTCATGTTGTGGTGACATCCGCGACATTGCGTTCGTTAAATAGCTTCTCTCGCATTCAGGAACTGACTGGTTTAAGTGAAAACCATGATGATCGTTTTGTAGCTTTGTCATCGCCTTTCGAACATGTACGGCAGGGGCGTTTGCTAATCCCGCAAATGACACAGGAACCGACAATCCAGAATGAAATGCTACACCTTGAGGAAATGGCGCGTTTTTTCCGTTCTCAGGTGATAGAAGGGAAACATCGGGGAATGTTGATACTATTTAGCAGCCAGCGTGCAATGGAAGGATTTCTGACTTTCGTGCCCGACTTGCGTTTGATGTTATTGGTACAGGGCGATCAACCTCGTTATCGATTGGTAGAAACTCATTGCAGACGTATTGATGAAGGACAAGCCAGCGTTTTGATTGGATTGCAGTCATTCGCCGAAGGGTTGGATTTAAAAGGTGATTATCTTTCACAAGTACATATCCATAAAATTGCATTTCCGCCTGTGGCCAACCCTGTCATTATCACCGAAAGCGAATGGCTGAAATCTTTGAAACGCTATCCGTTCGAAGTACAAAGTTTGCCAAGTGCTTCTTTTAGCCTGATTCAACAGGTAGGAAGATTGATCCGCAGTCATGAATGCTATGGTGATGTGGTGATTTATGACAATCGATTATTGACCAAACGGTATGGGCCACGTTTATTGGGTTCTTTACCTGTGTTTCCAATTGAACGACCTGAGATACCATCGTTAAAGGAATTGGAAGTAATGAAAAAGGATAAGAAAAAGGATAAATAGTATAAAAGTTAATATTATTTATCCTTTAATCAAAAACGGATGTGTAACTGTTATTTATCCTACTTTTTTCAGGAAACAGGTTTTCAGTACTAAGCCTTTGATTTTATCTGCATTACACTCAATTTCATCTTCGCGATTAGTCAGTCGGATGTTTTTGATCAGAGTGCCACGTTTTAATGTCTTAGAAGTCCCTTTGACTTTCAGGTCTTTGATTACCTGAACTGAATCACCGTCATTCAACAGAGCGCCGTTAGAATCTTTGACTTCGATATCCATAGTATAGAATCCTTATGTTTATTTTTAAATCAGACAGGGATTATAGAGAGAAAAATGATTTTTTTAAAGGTTAGTCTTGTTTGTTAGATCATAACTTCCATTTTTTAATTTTTTTCTGTATTTGATGATATGCCGCAATGCAAAAAAGGTCACAAATGTGACCTTAATAGTTTGAAAAATAATGTTTTTATTTTATTGCTCAATATTTGCTTCGATAAACCATAAAAATTTATCGAGATCACGGGATGCAGCAGTAAACATATCCGCAATGTCTTCATCTTCAGCATCAATAATTGCCTGACGGATATCATTGGCAACGATGGCGTAGCTATCTGCCAATGCTTTCAGGTGATCCTGCACATCATGGATATCTGTTGGATAGCTTTTCAGCGTCGAGTGTTTACTTACTTCCTGAACGGTTCCCAAAGCTGTACCACCGAGTTGAGCTGCACGTTCGGCGAATGTATCAAGGTGCTCCACGAGAGCGCTGCGAAAAGTATCCAGCATTTCGTGAATAGAAATGAAATTTCGGCCTCGTATGTTCCAGTGGGCTTGTTTAGTCAGCATTGACAGATCGATAAATTGGGCCAACATATGATTCAGGGCAGTAATTGATCTCTTTTTAATTCCGTTATCAATATTATTGCGTGTATAAATCAGAGTAGAAGGCTGGGTTCTGATTAATTTTGCAGTACTCATAATAATGTCCTCTTAATTCCAAGTAATGAGTTATCTCATTAGATGGAATAAATTTAGTAGACAATTTATCAAAAGTCACATCGCTTGTTGCTATTGCATTGATAGCCAATAAAAACAAAAAACCGGAGAATGTTTAACTTCTCCGGATTAGGTAATATTAATCAATGTATTGTGGAAAATTAACTATTCAATTTCAATTTTTTCGATTTTAGTTTTTCGCTTAATGCTAAAGGTTGAACCTATAGAAGCACATATAATGCAGAAAAGCGCAATCCACTGGGTCATAGTCAAATTCTCATTAAGGAAGATAATGCCCGATAATGCACCCAATGCAGGTTCAAGGCTCATTAACGTCCCAAACGTTTTGGCAGGTAAACGGGTAAGGGCAATCATTTCCAATGTGTAAGGAAAGGCTGTTGATAAAATCGCTATCCCAAATGCGATAGGTAGTAGTGAAACATCAAACAGTATTTCGGGGCCAGTCTGTATTAATCCGACTGGGAAGAAAATTAAGGCAGCGATTAGCGAGCCAATGGAAACTGTTGCCGCGCCATAGCCTGCTCCAGCACGTTGCCCGAAGATAATATAAAGTGCCCAGAAAACACCAGCCCCGAGTGCATATAAAATACCAATGGGATCAAGTGCGCTGGCACTATCTCCGATAGGCAATAAAAATCCTAGCCCAGCGATGACCAAAGCTATCCAGAGAAAATCCAATGGGCGTCTGGAGGAAAACATTGCCACAGCCAAAGGCCCTGTAAATTCAAGTGCGACAGCAATACCAAGGGGAATACGGGAAAGTGCCATATAAAACAGGTAATTCATCGCCCCGAGTGAGATGCCATAGGCAAAAAGGGGGATCAGCGAATTTCGCTGAAATTTCAGACGCCATGGTTTGAAAATCAGAAATAGAATAATCGTTCCTAATGCAAGTCTCAGCGCTGTTACTCCAGGAGCACCAATGACATGAAATACTGTTTTAGCCAGTGAAGCCCCGGCCTGAATAGATGTCATTGACAGTAACAATAAAATCACAGGAAGCAGTGGAAAAGATGCTGCCCGATGTTCGGAAAGAGACATTTACAGAAAACCTCAGTTACAACGTATTATTTAAGAAGAATCATCTTCGCAGTGAAAGAGAGATAACTCAACTCTATTATCAATTGAATAGGCATTAAGTTATCGCATAATCAGAAATAAAAAAAACAATAATGGAATTTATCCATAGGAGCGATTACGGTGAAAAATCCTTCTGAAAAAAATAAAATTGTAAAGAGTATTGCGGTTTATTGCGGTTCAAACCTTGGTATATCAGAAAGTTATAGGGAAACTGCGGTATCTTTTTCGAAAGAGCTGGTTAAACGTGGAATTACTTTAGTTTATGGCGGTGCTAGTGTGGGGATCATGGGAACGGTGGTGGACACTGTTTTGAAGGAAGGGGGAAAAGTGATTGGTGTGATCCCGACATTATTGGAAGAGCGTGAAATTTCCCATAAAAATTTATCTGAATTGCATGTGGTAGAAACCATGCATCAGCGTAAAAGTAAAATGATTGAGCTGGCAGAAGGTTTTGTGGCTTTACCCGGCGGTTTTGGCACTTTGGAAGAGTTTAGTGAAGTTTTTACTTGGAGTATGATTGGACTGAATAATAAGCCTTGCGGTATCCTCAATATTAATCATTTTTATGACCCTTTAATTTCAATGATTGATAAAATGGCTGATGAGCAATTCTTACAGGAAAAATATCGTCATATGGCTATTATTGAACAAGATCCCGTTTTATTGCTTGATCGTTTTAATGATTACCCGGTTCCTTCGGTAAAAACGTACAGTAAGTAAATTTTAAATTCAGGAGGGTGACATGATAATAAGAAATGGGTCTATGCAAGATGTTGAGGCTATTTTATCGCTTTATAGTATGTTATTCAAAGAAATGGCTCTATTGCAGCCAGATAGGATGAAATCGTCCGAACAAGATAGAGATTTTATTATTTCCTGTGTGAGTGATGATAAGTTTCATTTACTCGTTGCAGAAAATGAAAATACAGAAATTAAAGGATTCTCCATTGCACAAGAGAAAAAAACGCTTCCCTTTAACTGCCTTATCCCCAGAACCTACGGTTATGTTATTGATTTGATCGTCAGCCCGGATGTCAGAAGTTTAGGTATTGGCCAGAAATTATTGGCTGAAATGAAAAGGTGGGCGCAAGAAAATTATTATTCGCATCTGGAACTGACTGTATTATCTAAAAATGTTGATGCAATCCGTTTTTATGAAAGGGAAGGATATCAAGAAATCAGTAAAACGATGGCGATTGCTTTGTAAATGATAAATCGGTTATTAAAACCATCAGAATGTACTTACTATCCAAAGAATTAACTGATATTTCATTCTTATCTTGAAGAGAGATGAACGCATTCTGGCGATACTTTTTTCTTGTTATGGCATAATATGCGGCTATCGTTTTTTAACTCCCTTTTATTTTAAGAGCAAAAGTTGTGTTAAGTACAAACAACATCACCATGCAGTTTGGCAGCAAGCCACTGTTTGAAAATATTTCTGTCAAATTCGGCAACGGCAATCGTTATGGTTTAATCGGTGCGAATGGGGCAGGTAAATCGACTTTCATGAAAATTCTGGGCGGCGATTTAACACCGAGTTCCGGTAATGTCAGCCTTGATCCTAATGAGCGCTTGGGTAAGTTGCGTCAGGATCAGTTTGCTTTCGAAGAGTATACCGTTCTGGATACGGTCATTATGGGGCACACGGAACTGTGGAAAGTCAAGCAGGAACGTGACCGCATTTATGCTATGGCAGAAATGAGCGAAGAAGATGGTTATCGTGTTGCCGATCTGGAAGTCGCTTATGGTGAAATGGATGGTTACAGCGCCGAAGCCCGTGCCGGTGAATTGCTGCTGGGCGTGGGTATTCCTGTAGAACAACACTATGGTTTGATGAGTGCCGTGGCTCCGGGTTGGAAATTGCGTGTATTGTTGGCACAGGCGCTGTTTTCTAACCCTGACGTTCTGCTGCTCGATGAGCCAACCAACAACCTGGATATTGATACTATCCGTTGGTTGGAACAAGTGCTCAATGACCGTAATAGCACCATGATCATTATTTCCCATGACCGCCATTTCCTGAATACCGTTTGTACTCACATGGCGGATTTGGATTATGGCGCACTGCGCCTGTTCCCGGGTAATTATGATGAGTACATGACAGCCGCCACACAGGCTCGTGAGCGCCTGATGGCAGACAATGCGAAGAAAAAAGCGCAGATTGCTGAATTGCAGTCATTCGTCAGCCGTTTCAGTGCCAATGCTTCTAAATCCAAACAGGCGACTTCCCGCGCCCGTCAGATTGATAAGATCCAGCTATCGGAAGTAAAGGCTTCCAGCCGTCAGAATCCTTATATCCGCTTTGAGCAGGATAAAAAACTGTTCCGTAATGCATTAGAATTGGAAAGTTTGACTAAGGGTTACGATAACGGGCCACTATTCAAAAATCTGAATCTGCTGATGGAAGTCGGCGAAAAGATGGCAGTCATTGGTGAAAACGGTATCGGTAAAACGACATTCCTGAAAACACTGATTGGCGACGAACAACCGAATAGCGGTACGATTAAATGGTCTGAAAACAGCACCATTGGCTATTACGCACAGGATCATGCCAGTGATTTTGATTGCGACATGACGGTTTTCGAATGGATGAGCCAATGGAAGCGTGAAGGTGATGATGAACAGGCCGTGCGCGGTATTCTGGGGCGCTTGCTGTTTGGTCAGGATGATATCAAGAAGAAAGTTGGCGTACTTTCAGGTGGTGAACAAGGCCGGATGTTGTTTGGTAAGCTGATGATGCACAGGCCTAACATTCTGGTGATGGATGAACCCACTAACCACTTGGATATGGAATCCATCGAATCGTTGAACCTTGCGCTGGAACTTTACGAAGGAACCCTGATTTTCGTTTCCCATGACCGTGCATTCGTCGGTTCATTGGCCAGCCGTATTCTGGAAATTAAATCTGATAAGGTTGTTGATTTTAAAGGTACTTATGATGAGTATCTGAGCAGTCAGGGTATTGCTCAGTAACTTTGCCTGATGGTAATAGCCCCGTAAGATTAACGGGGCTATCGTTATAGTTTCTGACAAACTTCACACTGAGGATCTTTAGGCAATGTTATTTCACGAAACTGCGTTGTCATAGCATCGAATAGTAATACTTTGCCACAACTTACTTTCCCGTATTGAGTCAATAATTTAATGGCTTCCATTGCCTGCAAACAACCAATGGTTCCGACTAATGGCGCCATTACGCCTGCTTCAACGCATGTCAGGTTATTTTCACCGAATAACCGACTCAGGCAACGATAGCAAGGTTCTTCGGGTTGGTATGTAAAAACAGAAAGTTGGCCTTCCATTCGAATCGCTGCGCCGGAAACCAGGGGTATTTTGTGTGGATAACACAGCCGGTTGAGTTGTTCACGAACAGCAACGTTATCTGTGCAATCAAGTACAATGTGATGCTGGTTTATCAGTTCATCCAATGCAGGATCATCTAATAATCCTTCAATGGGATGAAGGGTGACATGAGGATTGATTTCCCGCAGGGTCAATGCCGCGGAATGCACTTTGGGCATACCAATACGTTCATCGCGATGGAGAATTTGCCTTTGCAGATTGGACAGGGAAACCGTATCAAAATCCAACAGAGTGACTGTTCCTACACCAGCCGCAGTAAGATATTGGGAAGCCGCGCAACCGAGGCCTCCCGCACCAACTATCAGCACCTTGGCAGATTTCAATCTCTCCTGCCTGTCGAAATCGAAACCACGTAAGACAATTTGTCGGTTATAACGTAAGGTTTCTTCATCGGTCAGTTCAATAGTCATTTTTTATCTTATTGATTTTTTAGCAGATGGTTGAAAAATTCAATGTGTACTGTTTCGCCGGCAGCAACGTGCCCACGTTCCCGTTCCAAGACAATAAAACAGTTGCCAAGGCTATATGAACTAAAGATATGGGAACCTTGATGTCCTGTAGTTTGTACTTCTAATTCGCCATTTTCATTAATGGCAGCAATACCGCGTTGGAAATCCAATCTCCCGGGGGATTTTTTCAGTGACGTTATTGTTTTGGCTGTGAGGCGCATCGGTGATTGCCATGTGGTAAAGCCGGATAAACGGGCAATCAGCGGTTGTACCAGCTGGTAAAACGTTAGTACAGCAGAGACAGGGTTGCCCGGCAAACCACAGAACCACGTATTTTCTAGCTTGCCAAATGCGAAAGGCTTACCGGGTTTTATGGCAAGTTTCCAGAAGCTGACTTTTCCGACTTCATCTAAAATTTGTTTGGTGTAATCCGCTTCACCCACGGAAACTCCGCCGCTGCTGATCACTAGATCTGCTTGTTTAGCCGCTTCGATAAAGGCTTGGCGCAATGTATCAGGATTATCGCGGATCACACCTAGATCAATAACTTCACAGTCTAGTTTTTCCAACATCAGGCGAATGGCAAATCGGTTGGTATCGTAAATCTGGCCTGTCTGCAATGGTTCTCCTATGGCTTGTAATTCATCACCGGTAGAGAAAATGGCAACTTTCAGCTTACGGATCACTTCCACTTTTGCGATACCCAGTGAAGCAATCAGCGGTAATTGCGCAGTGGAGAGTCTGAAGCCTTTGGAAAATACGACTGCATTTTGAGTGATATCTTCCCCAATGGTACGAATATTTTGCCCCTGTTTTACCGGATGAGTGAACCGAATACCCGTTTCAGTGACCTCAGCCTGTTCCTGCATCACTACGGCATCAGCGCCAGAGGGCATAGGGGCACCAGTCATAATGCGAATGCAGCTACCAGTCGGCCATTCTCCCTGAAACGGTACACCAGCCAGCGCTTTACCTGCCACTGGCAAAGTTTGGTTTTCATTAAAATCCGCAAGACGAATGGCGTAACCATCCATTGCTGAGTTATCAAATGGGGGAACATTGATGGGGGAAATGATATCGGTGGCGGTAATGCGACCAGTAGATTCGGTCAGATTAATGGTTTCTGTGGAAGTCAGGGGAACGGTTTGTGCCAGTAATTTTTCGAGTGCCTGTTCAAGTGAAATTAAGCCTGAGGTATGACAGTGATCCATGAGGAACTCCCTATATGCCGCAATTGTGAATATCACCGATGGCGGACAAGCGTTTATTCTTGTATTGCCAGCATTATGGCAAAGATTACCTTGATGGAGAATGACGGGAAATGTCTGTTAATAAAAGATGTATATTATATTCATGATTTGCTATAACTGCATCATTTCCAATAAAAGCAACTGATTTTATTGCTATTTAATTACTATGAGAAATCAAATCATCACACCTCGTGAACGTCATTATCAATCTTTTCAGATTGCATTAAGCGGTTTTCTTGCTCTGGTTGTTGCAATGGGAATAGGCCGTTTCACTTTTACCCCACAAGTTCCGCTGATGATTGCCGAATCCCAACTTACATTAACGGGAGCAGGAATTGTTGCGGCATTCAATTACCTTGGTTATTTGGCTGGCTCCTATGATGCGATGCGGGCGCAGCGTTTTGTGGAATACCGTTTATGGAGTGGGTTATGGGGAGCAGTGATTATCACACTGCTTTCCGCATTATTGGATGGACCTGTATTGCACAGTATTGCCCGTTTTTTTATTGGTTGGGCAAGTGGCTGGACGTTGGTACTGGTGGCGGCGTGGACGAATGAGGCGTTGGGGAAGCTGAATCGTCCCGGATTAAGTGCTGCCGTTTTCTCGGGGCCGGGGATAGGGATCTTTATCAGTGGTGTTCTGGCGATGGGAGTTCAATCTTGGCAAATGAGCGCAGCCACTGCATGGATGTTATACGGTATTTTTGCTCTGTTGCTCAGTATTTATGTTAGCCGTCACCTTCCTCGCCGTGGAGAGTTGCATCGACCGCAGACCGCCATCCAAAAACTCACGCTGACACCTGAAATCAAGCGATTAGTATGGAGTTATAGTTTGGCTGGATTTGGTTATATCCTGCCTGCAACATTCCTTTCCCAAATAGCAGCAGAACGTTTCCCTGATAGTTTGTTTGCCCAATTTGTCTGGCCAATATTTGGTGGCGCTTCTGTCATTGGCATTATTCTGGGTATTTTGATGCGCAATGTATCAACTGCCCAAGTTCGCTTGGCGGCTGTATTATGGCTTCAGGCATTAGGTATTTTGATGACGGAAATATTACCGGGCATCGCTGGGCTGATGATGGGTTCATTGTTGGTAGGTGGCGGATTTATGTGTGTTGTGCAACTGGCTTTGCAGTATGGGCGTGAATTGGCTCCAGATCATGCACGTTACATGGCGGGGTTGCTGACCACAGGCTATGCGTTGGGGCAATTGGTTGGGCCGATGTTGTCAGCCATTTCGACCTGGCTGATTGGTAAACTGGAACCTGCTCTTTACATCGCATTTATTGGTTTGGTCGTTGCCGGGTTACTGGTATTTTATCGCAGCAATATTCGTCGTGACCTATCCTGAGTTGGCGCATTGGTTACGTACAGGTATAGTTATACGCAGATACGATGTGAGCAAATACCGAGTAGTGTTACATCTCACTGATATCTGATTAAAATAAGCGTTTCGATTACCCGTCAAGTGACGGAAGGTATTACTCTTGGAGAAACTGATGTCATCCCTAAGTACAGAAGCCGCGCTGGTGCATTCGGCACTGGTCGCCCGTGGTCTTGAAACTCCTCTGCGTGAACAAACTCTGGAGCCAGAGGTGCGTAAGGTACGCATTGAGGAACATATGGCAGAAATTATGAAACTGTTAAATCTCGATTTGAGTGATGACAGTTTGGCGGATACACCGGGCCGTATCGCAAAAATGTATGTGGATGAGATATTTTCAGGACTCGACTATCATAACTTCCCGAAAATTACGTTGATAGAAAACAAAATGAAAGTGGATGAGATGGTAACAGTCCGTGATATTACATTGACCAGCACTTGTGAACACCATTTTGTGACCATTGATGGCAAAGCAACAGTTGCGTATATCCCTAAGGATAAAGTGATTGGATTGTCGAAAATTAACCGCATTGTTCAGTTTTTTGCTCAACGCCCGCAAGTGCAGGAACGTTTGACACAGCAGATCCTGATTGCGTTGCAAACGTTGCTTGGTACCTGCAATGTTGCCATTTCTATAGATGCTGTCCATTACTGTGTGAAAGCACGTGGTATCCGTGATGCGACCAGTACCACGACAACGACGTCTCTGGGGGGGTTATTTAAGTCAAGCCAGAATACTCGGCAGGAATTCCTGCGCGCAGTACGTCATCTGCATTTGTCATGATGAATTTTTATTATCATGGAGCATAGTTGCAAGGAAGTCATAAATCAGAGAATTGAGGTCATTGATAGTATGCGTGGTTTTGCCATTTTGGGGATATTGTTGTTGAATATTACCAGCTTTGCTTTGCCATATGCCGCTTATATGAATCTGTTTTATAAAGATTCTGTCTCATTCTCTGATGTGGTTACATGGTCTACTTTGAGTATTTTTACTCAGGGAAAGTTTCTGTTCATCTTGACGTTATTATTTGGAGCCTCACTTGAACTGCTTCGGCAACGGGAACGTAACTGGAATATTTCCAGATTACTAATTTTAGCGGCGATTGGCTTACTGCACGGCATTTTGCTATGGGATGGCGATATCTTGTTGTCATATGGCATTGTTGGCTTGCTGACATGGCACTTTATCAATACTCGTCAAAAGTTATTCAGTACCGGAGCGACTTTTTACTTGTTCGGCGTAATGATGTTTTATCTTCTGGGGCTGTTTCCTGTGGGAGAGAATAATTCATTCTGGATGCCAACACTGGAAGATATTTTTCATGAAACTTTCTGGAAAACTCATGGCGGACTCTTGGCCATGGAGTACCGGATCCGCCAAATAAGTGGCGCAATGATAGTGGTCATTGTGCAATATGGCTGGCAAATAATCGGGGTCATGCTTTGGGGTGCAATGTTATTGCGTAATGGCTGGTTGAAAGGTGAGTTTAGCCACAAACATTATCGTCATCTGGCATTATGTCTAATCCCTGTTGGGATGACTATTCAATGTGCGGCTTTATCAATCCAGTATTTATATCCTTATAGTTATTTTGCGTCGTGGACTATCCGCTACACTATCACTGAATTGGCAACACCCTTGTTAGCTTTTGCTTATATCGCGTTGATTTATGGATTTTGGCCTGCCATTTCACGTTGGAGAGTCACTTTTTGGTTACGGCAAGTGGGAAAAATGGCATTAAGTAGCTACTTGTTGCAAACTCTGGTCTGTACCACGCTTTTTTATCGCTTTGAATTATTTGGTCAGTTTACTCGTTTGGAACTAATGGCGTTTGTGCCATTTATCTGGGCATTGAACATCTGGTTTGCTTGCTGGTGGTTAAAACGTTACTCTCAAGGGCCGTTGGAGCAGCTTTGGCGTTGTCTGACGGCGAAACTGGCGTAATTTCAGGTAAACATTGTGTGATGAAGTTTAAATGTAGAGCCTGTTTAACTGGCTCTACATTTATTATTCCTCGCGAGATTTTTTTTCTAGTTTTTGTAATTCATCTGGTGATACGGCAGGATAACCTTGAATTCCTGCTGGTACGGCATGTGGTGCCGGAATTGGCATTAACGGGCCTAAAAAACGCGGTTCACGTTTTAAAATATACAGGTCTGTCAAAGCACCGAGGCGTGCTAATACTTCTCTGAGACGAATAGTCATCATATTTTTAGGGGACGGTACAGCATAACACTGTGCCTCTATACCAAAATGCATGGCGATAAACAGAGCCCGTTCACAATGGAATCGCTGGGTGATAATCGTAAAATCATCGGTATCAAATACCTTGCGAGTTCTGACAATTGAATCCAGAGTTCTGAAACCAGCAAAATCCATCACAATGTTACTGGCTGGGATTCCTGCTTTGAGCAAATCTTTCCGCATCGTAATCGGTTCATTATAATTATGCTGTGCATTATCCCCGCTTAATAGCAGATATTTAATTTTTCCACTATTGTAAGCGTTAACCGCGCCTTGAATACGGTAGAAGTAGTATTGGTTATATGTACCTCTTTTATAATATTTGGATGTGCCGAGCACCATACCGACATCCCGCTCAGGAAGTTGCCTGAGATCATCAAAAATGTAAGGAGCAGTTTTCCAGCTAATCCAACGATCAAGCATAATTGCTGTCAGCATAAGGACAGCAATGATAAAAATCAGACCAGTAATCAAGCGCTTCCACATGATTTTCGTTTGCCTTATATGTACTTATGGGTCAATAGATTAAAGGCTACTTTACTTGAAATACCGAAGCAAGTTTTCGGTGAGATAGGTTTTTGGGTGGAATAAGCGTAATTTCATTTGAATAGCAGAAAAAATCATGAATTGTCTGTCTGGAAGCATTTACGATGAGTTTATGGTAATAATTATGGATAGTTCTGTAAAAAAGCCTGTCAGAATGGCGGCAGGCTTTTTAAGGGTATTATCAGAATGAAGTGCGTTTATAAATGCGATATTCTGGTTTCCAGAAATTGCGTTCAATCGCTTCATCCAAGGCATCTTCTGATGTAACAATCGCCACACCTTGAATTTGGGCTTTTTTCGCTACTTCTTTGGCTATTTTGCGGGAAACTTCTTGAATATCATCAATCGGTGGCAGCAATGGACCTGAACCTGTTTGTGCCAGCGGTGAACAATCCGCCAATGCGCGGCTGGATGCCATCAGCATATCATCCGTAACACGTTTGGCTCCTGAAGCAATAACACCCAAGCCGATTCCCGGGAAAATATAGGAATTGTTACATTGCACGATTGGGTATTCCTGACCGTGATATTGTACGGGGGCAAATGGGCTGCCAGTCGCGACCAGTGCTTTGCCGTCAGTCCAGTTAATAATGTCTTCAGGACGGGCTTCCACAAGCGATGTCGGGTTAGACAGCGGCATCACGATTGGACGTTCGCAATGTTTATGCATCTCACGGATGATATCTTCGGTGAATAAACCGGATTGACCGGAAACACCGATCAAGACTGTAGGTTTCGCGTTGCGAACCACATCCATCAGTGAGAGGGAATCATTGCTGACATCCCATGATTGCAATGCTGAATTTTTCTGTACCAATATACTCTGGAAATCCAGCAGGTTTGGCTGTTTATCAGTCAGCAGACCAAAACGATCAACCATGAATACACGGGCCCGGGCCTGTTCATCACTCAATCCTTCGGATTTCATCTGAGCAACTATCTGTTCTGCAATACCACAGCCAGCGGAACCTGCACCGAGGAATGTCACAGTTTGATCTTTCAACTGACGACCGGCAGCACGACTGGCGGCAATCAAGCTACCAAGGGCAACGGCTGCGGTGCCTTGGATATCATCGTTGAAGCAACAAAGCTCATCACGATAACGGGTCAGCAGCGGCATGGCGTTGTTCTGGGCAAAATCTTCAAATTGCAGCAGCACATTAGGCCAGCGGCGTTTCACAGCCTGAATGAACTCATCTACGAATTCATCATATTCTTTGCCGGTAATGCGCGGATGGCGCCAGCCCATGTACAGCGGGTCATTCAGGCGTTGCGGGTTATTAGTACCTACATCCAGCACAACTGGCAGGGTGTACGCTGGGCTGATCCCACCACAGGAGGTATACAACGACAGCTTACCGATAGGAATACCCATGCCCCCGATACCCTGATCACCCAAACCAAGAATACGCTCTCCATCGGTGACAACGATAACTTTAACATTTTGCTTGGTGGCATTTTGCAGCATATCATCAATGTAGGCTCTGTTTGGATAGGAAATAAACAGACCACGTGCGCGGCGATATATATCAGAAAAGTGTTCACACGCTTCACCTACGGTTGGTGTGTAGATAATAGGCATCATTTCGCTGAGATGGGCGTCAAGGAGCCGATAGAACAGCGTTTCGTTGGTGTCCTGAATATTCCTTAAATAAATGTGTTTATCGGAGTCATTCTTGAAATCGCGATATTGACGGTAGGCGCGTTCGGCCTGCTCTTCTATTGTTTCAACGGTTTGTGGCAATAAGCCATGCAAGTTGAAATTGCTGCGTTCTTCTTCCGTGAAAGCACTGCCTTTGTTCAGTAGAGGGAATTCCAATAAAATCGGGCCAGCGTAGGGAATATAAAGAGGACGTTTACTTTCGTGTTCCAGTTCCATGATGCTTACTCTTTGGACTAATCAATCAATAACAAAATCGGCTATAGATCCTAAGAAGATAAAAAAAATAAGTACAGTAAATGTTACTTAAATATGATTATCATGAGCAAAAATGAGAGATAACATACAGAATTGGCTAATTAAATGTTATTTAATTCTTTCAATTTGCCCCTCTTGGAAGTAATGGAGAGGATAAATCGCCATTTTGTTAACTTACTCTTATTTCATTTCAAAAGGTATGCCGTTCCACTTTAGTACAACCCAAAGCAGTTAATGTGGACTTTGTAGCGTTCCACTGTGATAACTGACTGTTTTCACCTTCAACCAGCATAGCCCGTTCGATGGACTGACAATCACCACCCGACATATTCATAAATATCAAAGCAGCCTGTAATGGTGGCAAACTCGGATTGAATGCAGCATTTTCCGCATAACGGCCAGTATAAATTTTCCCTTGGTTATCTTGTAATGCTATACCGGCATGGGATTGGCTGTAAGGCGCGTGGCTGCGGTTCGCAGCATCTAATGCGGCTTGCACTAAATTGTCATGGGTAGCCAACTGATGGTCATGGTTAACTGTATCCAACAGCAGTGGGGTATCAGCTAAATCACGCGGACCAAAGGCTTCAGGCAGGTAATCGGCCAAAGTTAATGGTGGGCGATCAGGTAAGTGAATTTCTAATTGTGTTCCACTGTTCAATTCATTCATAAATTGTCGGCAGTGACCACAAGGTGAATAGTTGATAGTGATGGAAGCCAGTTTTTTTTCGCCATGAAGCCAAGCGTGGGTTATTGCTGATTGCTCTGCATGAACGGTTTGCTGCAATGGCACTCCCGGAAATTCCATATTGGCGCCAAAATAGAGATTACCACTTTCTCCCCGTGCAACTGCACCGACATAAAAATGAGAAATAGGAGCAATAGAGCAGGCAGCAGCTAATGGCAATAAGGCAAATGCCAAAGCGTGATCATCAAAGCCACTGTTCCGCTTGATGGACTCAACCTGCTCCGTTGTCAGCATGGCTGGAAAATCGTCACTTCCGATATAAGGCAACAAAGCTTGTTGCAGTTTAGGGGTGATTTCTGACCAAATAGCGTTAAAACGAGCTTGCATAGAATGATCTCCAAATTAATTGAAGGACATTCTAGGATGTCTGTTTAGGTTTGTAATGTGATAACAACCATAAAATCAATGAAATTTGTGCAATAAAGCTATTATTATAGCAATACAAATCAAATTGTTATGATTTTTATTAATTCTTTCACTTTTTTATTACGGTTTGATAACTATTTAGATGAAAATCATTTGTAGAATAATCAACTAAATAAGTGAAGCAGTATCGGGAATAAAAAAGGTGCAATCAGTGAAGTAATAATGCCGCAGGTCATCAGGGCCAGTGAACTGTATGCACCTTCAGTATGATCTACCTCAGCACAGCGGGCGGTTCCTACGGCATGAGCTGCTGTACCCATAGCCAATCCTCGGGAAACCTTCGTTTTTATTTTAAGAAGATTAAATAGGTTATGACCGAAGATAGAACCTAAAATACCCACCATGATCACACAAGCGGCGCTGATGGCAGGAATCCCACCGATGGAATTGGCTACCGCCATAGCGATAGGGGTTGTCACAGATTTAGGCAGAATTGAGGCTGCGATTTCAGGTGTTGCACCTGCCCATAATGCTATAGCTGTACCGGTTACCATTGCGACAATACAGCCGATAAAACAAATGGTAATGATTGATTTCCACTGAGTACGGATTTGGTGCAGTTGTTCATAAAGAGGAAAAGCAAGAGCGACTACGGCTGGTTGCAGCAAATCGTTTAATATCCGGCTGCCTGCAAAATAGTGCTCATATGATGTATGTGTCATCAAGAGCAAAGGAATGATAATGGTTATTGATATCAATAAGGGATTAAATATAGGAAGTTTTAATCGTATAGACAGTCTTTTGGCTAGATAAAATACAAGTAGTGTTAATGGCAGTGACCACCAGATATAGCTCAACATTTTTCTTTCTCTTCAAGTTGTTGTGATGTAGTAGTTGCTTCTTGTTTGGAACCAATAATGATGCGTTCGCGATGGATATAGTGGGAACTGTAAGCAACGGCAATCATGACAATCACTGTACTGACGACACAGGAAAGAACGATTGGGAACATTTGTTGGCTGAGTTGTGGGTAATAATTCATGATCCCCACCCCAATAGGCAAAAAGAGTAATGTCATGTTCTTCATCAACAGACTACAACTTGGCTTCACCCAATGTGGGGGAATAATTTGGAATGCCAGTAAACCGAAAAGGATAAGTAAACCAATAATACTACCGGGAAGAGAGAAAGGAAGGAATGCTGAAATGATATTCCCCGCGATCAAGCACAAATAGAGCAGTGCGAATGCGCGCAGATATTGCCAGCCTATCATCAGCATGTTTTGGAAAGACATAATCGATAATTCCTCAATATAGGGAGAGTTCATCATACGATTAACTTTCTAAATGTGCCATACATCACATAAAAAAGCGGGCTTTTTTTAGCCCGCTTTACTATCTTTACAACAATAATGTTGTCTGGTAATAATTAATATTCTGTCAGTATATAGCGATTATTTAACCTGCATGCCTGGTTGTGCGCCGCTGTCCGGGCTTAACAGGAAAATTTCTTTTCCGCCGGAGCCTGCTGCCATTACCATGCCTTCTGAAATGCCAAAGCGCATTTTGCGTGGTGCGAGGTTGGCAACCATCACGGTCAAACGATTTTCTAACATTTTCGGATCAGGATAAGCAGAACGAATCCCAGAAAAAACCTGACGAGTTTCGCCCCCGATATCAAGGGATAATTTCAGCAATTTGTCTGAACCTTCGACAAAATCTGCCTGTTTGATCAATGCGATCCGCAGGTCAATCTTGGCAAAATCATCAAATGTGATGGTGTCCTGAATCGGATCATCTGCCAGCGGGCCTGTTACCGTTTTTTTAGGCTCGATGTTCTCTTTTGAATCAGCAACCATCGCTTCAATTTTAGCCATCTCGATGCGGTTAAAAAGAGCTTTGAATGGGGAAACGTCATGGCTCAGCAGAGGTTGACGGATACCATCCCAAGTCAGTTCTGTATTCAAGAATGCTTCTGTACGTGCGGACAAGCCCGGAAGGACGGGTTTCAGGTAAGTCATCAGCACACGGAACAAGTTAATTCCCATTGAACAGATAGCCTGAAGATCGGCGTCACGGCCTTCTTGTTTCGCTACAACCCACGGTGCTTGTTCATCAACATAGCGGTTAGCGAGGTCAGCCAGTGCCATGATTTCACGGATTGCCTTACCAAATTCGCGATTAGTGAAATCTTCTGCGATAACCTGTGCGGCATCAACAAACTTCTGGTACAACTCAGGATCAGCGAGTTGATCAGCCAGCTTGCCACCAAAGCGCTTATTAATGAAACCTGCATTGCGTGAGGCAAGATTCACTACTTTGTTAACGACATCACTGTTTACACGTTGAACAAAATCTTCCAGATTCAGGTCTATATCATCAATGCGGGAAGAAAGCTTAGCAGCGTAATAGTAACGTAGGCAGTCTGCATCAAGGTGTTTTAAATAGGTTTCGGCCTTGATAAAAGTCCCACGGGATTTAGACATCTTGGTGCCGTTAACGGTGATATAACCGTGAACAAACAGATTGGTTGGTTTACGGTAGTTGCTGCCTTCCAGCATTGCAGGCCAGAACAGACTGTGGAAATAAACAATGTCTTTGCCGATGAAATGATAGAGATCAGTCTTGGAGTCTTTCTCCCAGAATTCATCGAAATTCAGGTCACTCCGCTTGTCACACAGGTTCTTGAATGAACCCATATAACCAATTGGAGCGTCCAGCCAGACATAGAAATATTTGCCTGGTTGATCAGGGATCTCAAAACCGAAATACGGCGCATCACGGGTGATATCCCATTGTTGCAGACCTGAATCGAACCATTCCTGCATTTTGTTCGCTACTTGTTCCTGCAACGTGCCGGAACGAGTCCATTTTTGCAGCATGTCGCTGAATGCAGGCAGATCGAAGAAGAAATGCTCTGTCTTACGCATTTCTGGTGTTGCCCCAGAAACAACAGAACGCGGGTTGATCAATTCGGTTGGGGAATAAGTGGTTCCACAGACTTCACAGTTATCGCCATATTGGTCTTCTGCCTTACATTTTGGACAGGAACCTTTGACGAAACGGTCTGGCAGGAACATTCCTTTTTCTGGATCGTACAGTTGAGAAATCGTCCGGTTCTTGATGTAACCGTTCTTTTTCAGTTCCAGATAGATTTGGGATGCAAACGCTTTGTTCTCTTCACTGTGTGTAGAGTGATAATTATCATAACTGATAGCAAAGCCGGCAAAATCCTGCTGATGCTCTAGATTCACCTTGGCAATCATCTCTTCTGGTGAAACACCAGTTTGCTGGGCTTTCAGCATGATTGGCGTACCGTGGGCATCATCGGCACAGACAAAGTGAACCTCTTTGCCGCGCATTCGATGATAACGAACCCAAATATCAGCCTGAATATGTTCCAGAATATGACCGAGATGGATGGGACCGTTAGCATAAGGCAACGCACAGGTCACCAATAATTTGTTCGCGACTTGAGACATAGTTAGGATCTGACTTCCGTAAAAATGAAAAGGGTTTTTGATGTTACCTGATAAGGAGCGTTGTCGCTAGGGTAACGCAAGAACTTCGTTACTTTTACTTGTTGCCTTATCCGAAGTCGTTAGCTTCTGTTATGATGACCAAACAGTTTTATACCCGCCGTCTTTCAGGCTGCATTTTGAAATCCATTGGGTATAGATTGAAAAAAGATAAATCAAAAGGAGCCGGGATGAACTCACAATCCCCCGAGCAGACCAATCCTGACCTGCTGAAAGAACATGTTGCGAAAATACTGGCAACATTCAAACATCCAACATTAGAGCGGGATTTGATTGCTCTGAAAGCATTGCATCACTGCACTATATTGGATGGAACACTGCATATTGAATTAATGATGCCGTTTGTCTGGAAAAGGGCCTTTGAAGTTTTAAAGAAAGAAACGACGTTATCTCTACAAGCTGCGACGGGAGCAAAATCCGTTGACTGGCGACTGACCCACGATATCAGTACATTGCGCCGTGCCAATAATTTGCCGGGCGTTAATGGTGTGCGCAATATTGTGGCGGTGAGTTCAGGAAAAGGGGGGGTAGGGAAATCCAGTACGGCGGTGAATCTGGCACTGGCGCTGGCACAGGAAGGTGCGAAAGTTGGTATTCTGGATGCGGATATCTATGGGCCGTCCATCCCCAATATGCTCGGTACAGCCAAAGAACGGCCGACCTCTCCTGATGGTCAGCATATGGCACCGATTATGGTGCACGGCATGGCAACCAACTCCATCGGTTATCTCGTTACTGATGATAATGCAATGGTCTGGCGTGGCCCGATGGCGAGCAAGGCTTTGATGCAAATGTTGCAGGATACATTGTGGCCTGATCTGGATTATCTGGTGATTGATATGCCGCCTGGAACTGGGGATATTCAGTTAACGCTGTCCCAGAATATTCCGGTAACAGGGGCATTGGTTGTCACAACACCACAGGATATTGCCCTGATTGATGCGATGAAAGGCATCGTTATGTTCCAGAAAGTCAATGTACAGGTATTGGGTATTATTGAGAATATGAGCAGCCATATTTGCAGCAATTGTGGTCATCATGAGCCGATTTTTGGTACAGGCGGAGCAGAAAAACTGGCAGAAAAATATGATTGCCAATTATTGGGGCAGATCCCGCTGCATATCTCACTGCGTGAAGATCTTGATCGTGGTGAACCGACAGTAAGCAGCCAGCCTGATAGTGAATTTGCAGATATCTACCGTGAAATTGCAGCCAATATTTCTGCTCAGATGTATTGGATTGGTGAAAAAATTCCGACGGAAATTTCCTTCCGTGCAGTTTGATTTAAGTAATTGCATGAATAAACGCCGTTTTGTTAATGTTTCTTAATTTATACAGAACGGCGTTTTATTAATAGTCCTTAAATTATTAGCATATTTCATTTAGCATTCCTGAATATTTATGGAGAGCAAAGGTGATCTGCCGCTGGAATTGCATCTTTTCTATACCTTTCATCTTTCAAGTTTGGGATCAATTTTAGAAATAGCTTTCGTGGTCGTATTTGAAAACTCTTCTTAGAATTTTCTCTATTTAGAGCATGAAATTGCGGGATTTTTATGCGAAGTGTATTGAAAAAAACGAGACTTATCTTGTTTACTCTGGAATAGAAGTCATTAACTCCCTATAATCCGCCAAACATGGTGTATCGAATCCCATGTTCCCACTTTATTTTTTCTTTTTTAACCAGGTTATTTCTATCATGGCTGATGAAGCACATAAGTGTACAATTGTAGGTATTTCAGGTGCCTCTGCCTCAGGCAAAAGCCTTATTGCCAACACGCTTTATAGAGAATTACGTGCTCAGGTAGGTGATCACAATATCGGCGTTATTCCAGAAGATTGTTATTACAAAGATCAAAGCAATACTCCGATGGAAGAGCGTTATAAAGTCAATTACGATCATCCAAGTTCAATGGATCACAGTTTACTGTTCGAGCACCTTCAGGCACTGAAAGCCGGAAAATCCATTGAATTGCCGCAATATGACTATGCCGAACACACCCGCAAACCCGAATCCATCCATTTTGAACCGAAAAGAGTCATTATCCTTGAAGGTATTCTACTATTAACGGATAAGCGCTTGCGCCAGGAGCTGGATTTTTCCATTTTTGTCGATACACCACTGGATATCTGCCTGATGCGCCGTATCAAACGTGATGTAAATGAACGCGGACGTTCGCTGGATTCCGTCATAGAGCAATACAATAAAACTGTGCGCCCAATGTTCCTGCAATTCATCGAGCCATCAAAACAATATGCAGATATTATTGTTCCTCGCGGAGGGAAGAACCGCGTAGCTATTGATATCTTAAAAGCCAAGATTGGCCAATTTTACGAATAATATGCTGTTTGGTATTCATAAGTATTATCTTATTTGAGAGGACATAATGCGACTCTGTGACCGTGACATTATTAAATGGCTAGATGAAGGTAAACTGGTAATTACCCCACGCCCTCCTGTCGAACGCATTAATGGGGCAACTGCTGATGTCTGCCTTGGGAATCAGTTTCGTGTTTTTCGTGGTCATACTGCTGCCTATATCGACCTGAGTGGTCCTAAGGCTGAAGTCAATGCAGCGCTTGACCGTGTCATGAGCGATGAAATCACTTTGCCGGCTGGGGAAGCGTTTTTCCTTCATCCGGGTGAATTGGCTCTGGCGGTGACACTGGAATCTGTCACATTGCCTGATAACTTAGTTGGCTGGCTGGATGGACGTTCGTCTCTGGCGCGTCTTGGCCTGATGGTTCATGTGACGGCACACCGCATTGATCCGGGCTGGCAGGGGCAAATAGTCCTGGAATTCTATAATTCAGGCAAACTGCCTTTAGCTTTGCGTCCCGGCATGGTCATAGGTGCATTAAGTTTTGAACCGCTGTCAGGTTCTGCTGAGAGGCCTTATAACCGACGTCAGGATGCTAAATATAAAAATCAGCAAGGAGTTGTAGGCAGCCGAATCAGCGAGGATTAATCTTTTCTGGTAAAGCTTTCCGGTGACACTTTTTGGTGAAAAATAGTCATCTTGTGGACATGAGACTGGGGAAGTCATGAAAAGATTATTGACGACACTCGTTATTTTTTTTGTTGTTATTGTTGCTGGCTTAACTACGCTGGTCATGCTGGTTAATCCGAATGATTTTCGTGACTATATAGTTAAGCAGGTACAAAAAAAGAGTGGTTACCATCTCGTGCTGCAAGATGATCTGCGCTGGCATGTTTGGCCAAAATTGAGCATTCTGACTGGACAGATATCACTGACTGCTCAGAATGCTAAACAACCTGCTATTATTGCAGAAAACATGCGATTGGATGTGGAATTATTACCTCTGTTATCTCACCAACTTTCTGTTAACGAAGTGATGCTGAAAGGGGCTGTCTTGCGAATGACTCCGGATAGCCAACCTCAGAAGCGGACAGAAGCCCCCATTGCACCCGAAAGTGGTATTCATTATCCCATGGTTGCAAATGATCAGCCTTGGAAACTGGATATTGCCAAAATCAAAGTAGTTGATAGTTTACTGATTTGGCAAACCAAAGATCATTCTCAATTTAATGTCCGTGATATCAATTTACTGCTGGCACGCAGTGATAAAGATCACGTTAGTCTTGAAGTTAGCAGTAAAATCAATAAAAACCAGCAAGAACTGGCATTTGCACTTAATGCATCAGTGGATACTTCAGATTATCCGCAGCAGATATCGGCTGATATAAATTCCCTCGAATACCAGTTGCAGGGTGTCGGGCTGCCATCTGAAGGGATTAAAGGGACAGGCAGTGCTGTAGCCAAATATCAGGCGCGATCCGAATCACTTGCATTGCAAAAAATAGCGTTAACCGTGAATGGAGAGAGTGACCTGAAAGGGAATATTACTGCTGCCTTGAAAGATAAGCCGCAATATGTCATTCATCTGGCCTCTTCGAAGTTGAATCTGGATAATTTAATGGGCTGGGATACCTTGCCTAAAAACAGCCCACAGGCAAAACATGATTACCGAATCGAAAATAACTCATTAAAACCGGTAATTGCGACGTCAGTATCGCCCTTAACCAATTATGATCTTACGTTTTTGCAAGGATTTAATGCGAATATCTCGTTTACAGTAGGTAAATTCATTTATCAGGGTATGGATATTGATAATTTTGACCTGAAAGCTGTAAATAATGATGGCGTGACGGAAATTGAAAAATTAAACGGAGATGTGTTTAGTGGACATTTTACATTTCCGGGCACAATTGATGCCACGATAATACCTGCAAAATTACACATAAAACCACGCTTGCAGAAAATTGAATTGCAGCCTTTGTTAACCACATTGGCCCTGCCGACGGTATTCAGTGGTCAGCTTAATGTAGCTGGTGATTTGGTTGGTGAAGGTTATGATGAATACGCCATTTCCCATTACTGGCAAGGTGATTTGAATCTAGGGCTGAAAAATGTGCGTCTGGAAGGATTGAATATTCCTCAGCTTATTCAGCAATCTTTTTCACGAGTGACAGATCGAGTTGATCAACCGACAAATACAGATAGTTTTACTGAAGCGAGAAATATGTCGGTGACAGCGAAATTGGATCGCGGTGAAGTTAAAATTGATGAGCTTGCCGCAACTTCAGGTATGTTAAATATTCGTGGGCAGGGTAAAACGAATTTACTGAAGCAGAATGCCGATATGGCATTGTTGGTGCAATTAACAAACGGGTGGGGCAAGCAGAACGAATTTGTACGCCAGTTGGCGAAATTAAAAATTCCTTTGAGAGTTTATGGCAGCTGGGATAATTTGCAGTATACTCTGAATGTAGAATCTTTAATGCGCGATGAATTACAGCAAAAGGCCAAAAAATCAATCAAAGATTGGCTCGAAAGGCATAGTAGTAGTGAGGATCATAAAACGCTAAAGGATTTGCTGAATAAAAAATAGCTCTTATCATAGTATTTAAGGTTAACTTTTCTATTCCTTTATATACACAATGGATTTCAAGATGCAGCGCGACGGCAAGGGAATGACAAATTCGTCGGGAACGAATTTGCCCAGCCAAAGGCTGACCTCCGGTGAAAGGCAGGAGCCTTTCATTAATCCCCAAGAGCATAGCTAACTATGTGACTGATCTTATAAAATTTATGGGAATAAAAAAACCGACGTTATGCCGGTTTTTCATTAGATAATTAATTTTATAACTACGGATTATATTTCTGCTTCAACTTTCAGTGAGATGATCTTCACTTTATTGATGCGATGGCTGGTGATTTCCAGTGGTTCAAACAGGTAATCACCAATCTGTAGCTGCTCACCTTGTTGCGGAATATGTTGCAGATGTTCCATCAACAGGCCTGCAAGTGTCTGGTATTCGCGTTTTCCGTCCAATAGTAATGGTACGTAAAGAACTAAATCTTCCAGTGGCATAAACCCGTTGGCAACCCAATATCCCTCTTCCATGACTTGAATATCATGGCGGGCATCCAGCTCTCCGCTACCTACCGGCAAATTACCAGTAATTGTTTCCATCACGTCGGTTACCGTAACTACACCTTCAACAGAACCAAACTCATCAACGACAAAAGCAAAGTGTGTTTGGGCTTGACGGAACTGCTCCAGTGCTTGCAGCAAGGAGAGAGATTCCGGGAAAATCAGCGGTTGTTGCACTAATTGCCGTAAATCGAACATATTATGGGTCAGTTGCTGATTAAGGATATCGATCACATGCACAACGCCGAGAGGTTCATCGCTGGTTTGCTCATCAGTGACGACAATTCGTGTATGAGGTTTTTGTTCCAGCAGCGTGGTCAGTTTTTCGGCCGGAGCATGGACATCGAGATAAATAACATCATGGCGTGAAGTCATGATGCTACTGACGGTACGTTGTGCCATGCTGAGAACGCGGGCGATCATCTGACGCTCTTGAGGTTCAAAGACTTCTTTGTTATCCGAATCATCAGCAATCAGATCGGAAGTATGATTATCCAGTGCCGTGTTTTCACGTTTGCCATTTAAAATGTGCAGAACGGCCTCTGCGGTTCTTTCTCGCAGGGAGCGGGAAGCGCTCAAGAACTTGCGGCGATTGAACTGGGCGAATTGGTTCAGTGCTTCAATCATGATGGAGAAGCCGATGGCAGCATAAAGATAGCCTTTTGGAATATAATAACCAAAGCCTTCTGCAACCAAGCTGAAACCTATCATCAGTAAGAAGCTGAGACATAGGATAACGATCGTGGGGTGCGCATTGACGAATCTCGTCAGAGGCTTACTGGCCCATATCATCAGGATCATGGCAATGATAACAGCGGCAATCATGATACCAATATGATCGACCATACCCACGGCAGTAATGACGGAATCCAGAGAGAATACAGCATCCAAGACTATAATCTGCACAACAACAGGCCAGAAGCTAGCTCCTTTGCGTTGTTGATTGGTGTGCAGGTTTTTCCCTTCCAACCGTTCATTTAACTCCATTGTGGCCTTGAACAGCAAGAAAATACCCCCTATCAGCATAATTAAATCACGGGCGCTGAAAGAGTGCTCCCACAGGGTAGCCAATGGATTAGTCAGGGAAATGAGCCAGGATAGGCTGAATAACAGCAATATCCTCATGATAAGGGCGCAGGAAAGCCCTGTCAGGCGAGCTTTATCTCTCTGTTTTTCAGGAAGTTTGTCTGCCAGAATGGCAATAAATATTAAGTTGTCAATTCCGAGAACAATTTCTAAAACGATAAGTGTGGCCAAACCAGCCCATATCGTAGGATCAGCGATCCATTCCATACAATTTATTTTACCTTTTAATATGACGGCTTTTGCCGACCATTGAATAATGCGTATTGAAGTTCAAAATATCAATAGATGATTTATCTCAGTTGGAAATTTTTTCAGCGAAAGAACGTTACGACGGTATCGATTGCATCAATAACTACCTTCTATAGCCATTCCTGAGTTAACATGTGATCTCATTAACAAATTGTCCACTCTGTTTTGTTGTATACGGAATGTGTTACATATGGCACAAAGTTACATATGAAATATAGCGTGACGTACTGCATCTTGGGTGGACAGCAGTCATTATTAGACGGGAGTTATTCATGTCCAAACAACAGATCGGTGTTGTCGGTATGGCGGTAATGGGGCGCAACCTGGCGTTGAATATTGAAAGCCGTGGTTATTCTGTATCTATTTTCAACCGCTCCAGCGATAAAACTGATGAAGTTATTGCTGAAAATCCAGGGAAAAAATTAGTTCCAAGTTATTCCATTGAAGAGTTTGTCGATTCGCTGGAAAAGCCACGTCGTATTCTGTTGATGGTTAAGGCAGGTGAAGCTACGGATAAAACCATCGCATCACTGACGCCACATTTGGATAAGGGTGACATTCTGATTGATGGTGGCAACACCTATTTTCAAGACACTATCCGTCGTAATCGTGAATTGTCTGCTCAGGGCTTTAATTTTATCGGTACGGGTGTTTCCGGTGGTGAAGAAGGTGCGTTGAAAGGCCCTTCAATAATGCCTGGCGGCCAGAAAGAAGCTTATGAACTGGTAGCGCCAATTCTGAAAGAGATCGCTGCTCAGGTTGATGGTGAGCCTTGTGTTACTTATATCGGGGCTGATGGTGCAGGGCACTATGTGAAAATGGTTCACAATGGTATTGAGTATGGTGATATGCAACTGATTGCGGAAGCCTATTCCCTGCTGAAAAATTCATTGAACCTGAGTAATCAGGAACTGGCTGAAGTATTCAGCGACTGGAACCAGGGTGAACTGAGTAGCTATCTGATTGAAATTACTTCTGATATCTTCCATAAGCAAGATGAAGAAGGTAAGTATCTGGTTGACGTGATTCTGGATGAAGCTGCCAATAAAGGTACGGGTAAATGGACTAGTCAAAGCTCTTTGGATCTGGGCGTTCCTGTGACATTGATCACCGAATCCGTATTTGCACGTTATATTTCTTCGCTGAAAGATCAGCGCGTGGCTGCATCTAAAGTTCTGTCAGGCCCGGAAGCTCAGCCATTTAATGGTAATAAAGCAGAATTTATCGAGAAAGTTCGTCGTGCCCTGTACCTGGGTAAGATTGTTTCTTACGCACAAGGTTTCCAGCAGTTAAAAGCAGCATCGGATGAATATAACTGGGATCTGAACTACGGTGAAATTGCTAAGATCTTCCGCGCGGGTTGTATCATTCGTGCGCAATTCTTGCAAAAAATCACAGATGCATATAATGAAACCCCGGCTATCGCTAACTTGCTGTTAGCCCCTTACTTTAAACAAATCGCAGA
The DNA here is from genome assembly GCF_963897815.1 of Xenorhabdus sp. Sc-CR9. NCBI lineage: Bacteria > Pseudomonadati > Pseudomonadota > Gammaproteobacteria > Enterobacterales > Morganellaceae > Xenorhabdus > Xenorhabdus sp. Sc-CR9. Next base: position 121,377 of record NZ_CAWQTY010000167.1, on the reverse strand, counting down.
TGAATATCAGCAAGCTTTGCGTGATGTTGTTTCTTATGGCGTGCAGAATGGGATTCCAACTCCAACATTCTCTGCTGCTATTTCTTATTATGACAGTTATCGTTCAGCCGTATTGCCTGCCAATTTGATTCAGGCACAGCGCGATTACTTTGGTGCGCATACTTACAAACGTACTGATAAAGAAGGCGTCTTCCACACTGAATGGTTGGGTTAATCATTAGGTGTTTTAATTTAACATTGAATGATTAAAAATAAGGTGCTGATTTTTCAGCACCTTATTGTTAGATAAAAGTGCTAATTTGAAGGTGTCCACTTGATTAATTTCTGTGCACACATTTCTAGCCAGTGCTCTAGGTCTGCATCATAACTGTAAAGAAGAACAGCGATACTGAGAGTAGCAAGACCGAATATTACCAGAACAAAAATATTATTCATATAATAATTCGCCTATTTTCATCTGGTTAAATTATAGCAAAATGTAAACTTTATTTAAGTTAACCTTAATTAATTACGTATTTTCTTTGTGTTAGCGTCAATCGGCTCTTTTCCGAAAAGCAACTAATTCAGGCATAGCGATACGGCGATAGTCTTCTGTATTCAAAATGATAGAGCGTTCCAGACTGCCAGCATTAAATGCCAGTTCATCATAACGTTCGAATAAGTATGGTTCGGCAATCAGCTGCAAATCTGGATGGAAACTGAACGGAGGAATAGCTCCGAAAACACAGTATGTCAGTTCAGAAACTTCTTTCGGGCTTGCCAGCGATGCCCGGTTTCCTCCGACTTGCTTGGCAAGCATTGCAAGATCGGCTTGCTGGTCAGCAGGCAAGACAGCGAGAACATACTGTCGGTAGCCATGTCCTTTGACATGGCAGACTAAACCTTTCGCTCCTTGCCCTATGTGAGTCCCCCGTATTTTTGCTACCTCTTCTGAACGGCCACCAGTAGAGTGCTCTATAACGCGATAGCGGGCATTATGTGTATCTAGCAGGGCAGTAAGACGCTCGAATATGTTATTTTTTAGCAAAATTTTCTCCAACATAAACCAAAAGTAAAAGCAAATGCCATTTTTTGCTCTTACATAGGCAATTATTGATTCTGGTCAAAATGACTGAAATAAATAAGTGTCACATTGTAATTCAATTCTCTTACATCTAGATTTGAAATACTTCAGTAAAATCTAAGGAGTTCCAAATGGCAGCATCCACTTTTTTTATCCCGCCAGTGAATAAAATTGGTACGGGGTGTATGACTGAAGCCGTCGAGTTAATAAAAAATTATGGCTACAGACAGGCTTTAATTATCACTGACCGCGTGCTGAACGAGATTGGTGTTGTTGAAAAGGTTCAGACTTTACTGGCGGATGCAGGGATAAAAAGTGCGATTTATGATGGAACAAATCCAAATCCAACCACCATTAATGTTGAGGAAGGATTGAAAATCCTGCGTCAGAGTAACACTGATTGTGTAATCTCTTTAGGGGGTGGTTCATCGCATGATTGTGCAAAGGGTATCGCATTGGTAGCTACCAACGGTGGGGATATTCGTGACTATGAAGGGGTTGATCGTTCAGCAAAACCACAGTTGCCTCTGATTGCTATTAATACTACCGCAGGTACAGCGTCTGAGATGACACGTTTTTGTATCATTACGGATATTGAACGTCATATCAAAATGGCGATAGTGGATAAAAACGTTACACCTATTTTGTCAGTCAATGATTCTGCTTTAATGGCGGGAATGCCAAAAGGGTTGACAGCAGCAACGGGAATGGATGCACTGACTCATGCTATTGAAGCTTATGTTTCTACGGCGGCAAATCCTATCACTGATGCCTGTGCGTTGAAAGCGGTGACAATGATTAGTCACTATTTGCGCCGTGCCGTTGAAGATGGCAATGATATGGAAGCACGGAAAATATGGCTTATGCCCAGTTCTTAGCTGGAATGGCGTTCAATAATGCATCCTTGGGATACGTTCATGCGATGGCACATCAGTTAGGCGGATTTTACGATTTACCACATGGCGTCTGTAATGCGGTTTTACTGCCACATGTACAAAGATTTAATGCCAAAGTGTCTACGGCTCGCCTGAAAGAGATTGCGGCAGCGATGGGGGCTGAAGTCGCAGGTCTGAATGATGGGCAAGGCGCTGAAGTTTGTATCCAGACCATCAGTAAATTGGCCGCAGACGTTAATATTCCAGCAGGTTTGTCTGAATTGAATGTAAAAGAAGAAGACTTGCCAACATTGGCGACTAATGCTTTGAAAGATGCCTGTGGTTTCACTAATCCGGTTCAGGCTTCACATGAAGAAATTGTAGCTATCTTTAAGGCTGCAATGTAACTTACTGAGCAATGGTTTTAATCACCGAGTATTCAAGTAACACTGGTTACGATGGTTTTTTCTGGTAGGACGTATTTCCAAAAGTGTACAGATGCACTACACATATATGTTCTTCTTGTCAGAGCTACTATGGATTTACTCTGTACACTTGATGGAAATATTATCTTCCGCTATCACGCACTATATTTCACGTAATCTACATGATTCCGCGGTGAGGCGTTCAACTGAAATCCCTACACAACATTCTTCTTGCAAAAAGCTGATCAGGTTTTCCAAATGCTGATATTCAGGTATGCATACAATAGTACGACTGTGCTTCTCTTGACGGATCAATCCGACCTTCACCAGACGAGCGAGATGATGTGACAGAGTTGAAGCTGGAATCTCTAAGGCTTTCTGGATCTTCCCGACAGAGACTCCTTGATGGCCGGCTTTAACTAAATATCGAAATATGGCTAATCGGTGCGTGTTCCCTAGTTCAGCCAGGCTTTGTGCGACTTCTTCGTGTTTCATTCGGGTCTCTAAACAAAAATTTCTATGTTTCTAGAAATATAATTGACATTGATTGCAATGGCAATCTATCATCCACCAATAATTCCATATTACTAGAAATATAGATATTTGGAGAGTTAGAATGTCTTCTCAATTGCAAGAAACCCTAAACATGTTTGTCTTCCTTGCCATAGAATTATCAGCCTTATTCATTGGTGTGAGTTTATTGATAGGTCTTCTCCAGCGACATATACCTCCATCCAAGGTGGAAGCCTTACTGAGCGCTAACCGGAAAAGAGGATATTTTTTGGCTGCAGCTCTCGGATCTATTACTCCTTTCTGTAGTTGTTCGACTATTCCTATGTTGAAAGGGTTAATTCGTGCCAAAGCTGGTTTTGGCCCAATGATGGTATTTTTATTTTCCTCCCCTTTGTTGAATCCCATCATTGTTGTACTGTTTGTTGCTACTTTTGGTCTGACGTTAACAGCTATTTACGTACTATCTGCCCTTCTAGTCTCACTTGGAGCTGGGTGGTTGCTACAAGTATTGGGATTTGAACGTTATATACGCCGTGAAGTGGTGTCTGGTGGCGATGATTCTGGAAGTAATTGTGGAATTAAATCCACAATATCAAATAGTTGTTCATCAATAGCGACTTCCTGTTGTCCTGTTACTCAAACTACCACACAATCGACAAGTTGCTGTGATAGCCAAATTGTTAAAACTGATCGCCAAAAAAGTAAATACAGCGGTTTATGGCAGGAAGTTTGGTCAGATTTTAAGGGGGTACTACCGTATTTATTTATCGGTATTGCAATCGGCAGTGTTATCTATGGTTATATACCGACCAGCCTGCTAGAACAATATGCTGGCTCAGATAATCCTTTTGCTATCCCTGTTGCTGCTGTTATTGGCGTACCGCTATATATTCGTGCCGAAGCTTTGATACCCCTTTCAGCAGCTCTGATGGCGAAAGGAGTTGGTGCCGGAACAGTTCTGGCGTTAATTATTGGTGGTGCCGGTGCCAGCCTGACTGAGCTAATTTTATTACGCTCCCTATTTACATTTAAGCTCTTGGCCGCCTTTGTCGCTGTTATCTTTGCTATGGCAATGATCGCAGGTTACACGACTTTCCTGTTTTTCTGAATATTCCCTTAGATGACAAGCAAATAAACATATTGAGCCGAGAGGCCACTAGAGTCATATCTGGCCTGAAGTTGGATTTTATTAGAGGAATGGAATGATGAAAACCAAAGAACAAGAATTATCTCAGCGAGTTGAAAATGTACAGCACTACTATGGTACAACTCTTTCAAGTAAGGAAGATTTAGTAACTAATGTTTGCACTGTCGATGAATCACCTTCCGATGAGATAAAAGACATATTAAAGGCAGTTCACCCAGATGTGCAGAAGAGATTTTATGGCTGTGGGACTCCTTTTTCTCCTTTACTGGCTGGTTCAACTGTGTTGGATTTAGGCTGTGGTAGTGGGCGGGACTGCTTCATTTTATCTAAGTTGGTAGGGCAAGAAGGGCATGTTATTGGCATCGATACTACACTTGAACAAATTGAATTTGCCAAGAGTCACATTGAATATCATCGGGATGCCTATGGTTACAACGAAAGTAATGTACATTTTATACACGGTAATATTGAGTCCTTGGATCAACTCAATTTACCGTCGAATAGTGTCGATATCATAGTTTCCAATTGTGTCATTAATCTGGCCGCTGCAAAATTTAATGTGCTTCAGGGGATGTTTCAGTTACTTAAATCTGGCGGCGAAATTTATTTTGCTGATATTTTCTCCGATCGCAGGCTCTCATCGGCTTTAAAACATGATCCATTGTTGATTGGAGAATGTATTGGCGATGTGTTGTATTATGGCGATTTCGTGAAAGTCGCTCGTGATGCAGGCTTTCGGGATATACGGGTTGTTTCAAGTCATTTAAAAACCACCAACAACAAGCCCATTGAAGAAAAGTTGGGGGGTGCAAAACTGTATTCAATGACTCTCAGATTATTCAAGATTGATCTAGAGGATAGTTGTGAGGATTACGGTCAAGTTGCTATATACAAAGGTAATCTTCCCGGTGCTTCCATTCGCTTTATGCTTGATCAAGAACATGTATTTGAGACAGGCAAAGCGGTGCCGATATGCCGAAATACAGCAGATATCATTTGTAAAAGCCGATATTACAGCTTGTTTAGTGTGATTGGTGAAGGGCGCACACATTATGGGGTTTTTAATTGTGGAACCGCTTTGAACAATTTTTCAGCATCAAGTGAGGTTTCCATGTGTGTACCGAGTGGCTGTAGTTGCTAAGCACTGACAAAATCAGATACAAAAGGTTATCTCATAAGGTTGCAAGAGGCCACTCCGGATATAATTTAGTGAAGTGGCGGATACTTTGTGAATTTTGTCTGGCAATCTATTATTGTTGGTTAGATTGCCGTTCCTGCAATCGACGGATAATTTGACTGAGATCCAGTTCCTGATCTTGCAATAAAACCAGCAGATGATAAACCAAATCTGCGGCTTCGTTGGTTAACTCTTCTCTATCATTCACTGTGGCTGCCAGTGCTGTTTCTACACCTTCTTCACCTACCTTCTGAGCAATCCGTTTTGTTCCGCTTGCGTACAATCGAGCGGTATAAGAGCTGTCTGGAGAAGAGTTTTTTCGGCTTGCCAGTAGTTGTTCCAATTGATAAAGAAAACCCCAGTCAGTTTGTGCAGGGGCAAAGCAACTTTCAGTGCCATTATGGCAAGTTGGGCCAATAGGATCTACGAGAATAAGTAAGGTATCGTTGTCACAATCAGGATAGATGGCTACTAGATTGAGGAAATGACCTGAGCTTTCTCCTTTTGTCCATAACCGTTGCTTGGTACGGGAAAAAAAGGTCACTTTTCCAGAATCAAGTGTGACATTCAGTGCTTCCTGATTCATGTAACCCATCATCAATACTGATCCGGAAACGGCATGTTGAACGATAACAGGCATTAAGTTCTCTACTTTTTCCCAATCCAGTTTCTCGATTTCTTGTGTTGTGAATTGTTGTGTCAGCATGTTCTAACCTCGATACCTTGTGTAGCAAGATATTGTTTGAGTTCACTGATATTGATGATTTGTTTGTGAAAAACAGATGCAGCCAGAGCACCATCGACATTGGCAAATTTAAAAGCATCCAGAAAGTGTTCGGGTATTCCAGCTCCGCCAGAAGCGACCAGTGGCACAGAACAGATATCACGGACTCGTTTTAATTGTGTAAGGTCATAACCATTGCGGACACCATCCTGATTCATCATATTCAGGACGATTTCACCAGCTCCGCGTTGTTGAACTTCCTTGACCCAATCAAGTGTTTGCCTACCCGTGATAGTTGTACGTTGTTCATCTCCTGTAAATTGGTAAACTTGATAACTATTTGCTTTTTCATCAAACCAGCTATCAATTCCTACAACGACACATTGAACACCGTAGCGTTCAGCCAGACGGTTAATCAATTCCGGATCAGTCAGGGCGGGGGAGTTGATGGAAATTTTATCTGCACCGAATGATAAAATCTGGCCTGCCTCTTCAATAGTTTTAATGCCACCTGCTACGCAAAAAGGGATATCAATGACTTCAGCAACTTTCGCCACCCAGCTTTTATCCACTACGCGACCATCAGAAGAAGCGGTAATATCGTAAAATACCAATTCATCAGCACCTTCTTGAGCATAGCGTTGTGCGAGGGGAACAATATCACCAATAATTTCGTGATTACGGAATTGAACACCTTTGACGACGTGCCCATCACGGACATCAAGGCATGGAATTATGCGTTTTGCCAACATTGGATAGCCTCCGTCAGTGTGAATTTGCCTTCAAGCAATGCGCGCCCGACAATAACACCCGCTACGCCAGATGCAGGCAGAGGAGAGATATCGGTGAGGCTGCCAATACCTCCAGATGCTTGAAACTGGATTTGCGGGTACTGTTGGCTGATTTCCTGATAAAGTGTGATGTTGGAGCCGTTTAATGTGCCGTCACGGGAAATATCAGTACACAACACATGTTTTAATCCAACAGGAAGATATTGCTCAATGACATTTTCAAGCGTGGCATTGCTGTTTTCCTGCCAGCCGCTGATGGCAATTTGTTTAATTCCATCTTTACTTATGCGCGTATCCAGCGCCAGTACAATCGATTCAGCGCCGTAACGTTGAAACCATTGCATAACTAACTCAGGCTGTGTAATTGCAGTAGAACCCATAACAACTCGACTGGCACCGGCTTCAAGAAGTGCTTTGATATCATTTTCTGAGCGAATGCCTCCCCCGACTTGAATCGGAACGGTGACTCCCGCCAGCAGTTGTTTCAAAAGTGTAATCTGGCGATTGGCTGGATCTTTTGCTCCGGTGAGATCCACCAAATGCAGTAAGTTAGCACCTTCCTGTTCATATTGTTGCAAACAAGAGAGGGGGGAATTGCCATAATCCCGGCGCTGGTTGTAATCTCCCTGATGCAAACGCACCACATTACCGTCAATTAAATCTAATGCAGGTATAATCATGTGCTTACATCCCCAAAAAGTTTTTCAATAATTGTGCACCCACTGCGCCAGAGCGTTCAGGATGGAATTGCACACCAAAGAAATTATCTTTCGCAATGGCACTGCTAAATGTGTTGCCATATTCCGTTTGAGCAATCGTATATTCACCAACAGGCACGGCATAACTGTGAACAAAATAGAAACGGGCATTGTCTGCAATGTGCTGAAATAGAGGGTGTTTTTTCTGTGCCTTCACTTGGTTCCAACCCATGTGTGGCAATGGCAAACCGGTGGTTGCCATTTTTTCGACAGGAGCATCAATTAATTTCAGCAGTGGGGTGTTATCACTTTCTTCACTGACCGAAGCTAATAATTGCATACCGAGGCAAATACCCAATACGGGTTGGGAAAGTGAGTTAATCAAGGGAATTAATTGGCGTTGTTCGAGTTGCTCCATTGCAGCTCTGGCTGTTCCTACTCCCGGCAACAGTAGTTTATCCGCTGAACACACAATGTCTGTGTCCAAACTAACAATCGGTTGATAACCTAATCGCTGAACTGCATAGGTAACAGAAGCAAGGTTGGCACAGCCTGTATCCAGAATAACAACGTTCATCATGGCTTCCTTTTAAGCATTGCCTTACAAAACACCTTTGGAACTTGGCAAAGTGTCACCTTCTACACGAATGGCTTGGCGTAATGTCCGACCGAAGACTTTGAACAGGCTTTCTGCCCGATGATGGTCATTCTTTCCTTTAGTTTTCAGGTGCAAGGTGCATCCCATCGTGTAAGAAAGGGAGCGGAAGAAGTGTTCAATCATCTCTGTACTTAAATCTCCGACGCGCTGATGTTTAAATTCGGCTTTATATTCTAGATGTGGGCGACCGGAAATATCTAAGGCACAGCGAGCAAGGCATTCATCCATTGGCAGCGTGAAGCCAAAGCGGGTAATACCGCGTTTATTCCCCAATGCTAGCTTCAGGGCCTCACCCAGCACCAAACCTGTATCTTCAACGGTGTGATGATCGTCAATATAAAGGTCACCTTTGACTTGTATGTTCATGCGGAAGCTACCGTGAGTTGCGATCTGATCCAGCATATGATCAAAGAAACCAACACCTGTATTGATGCGGTTTTCACCTTCACGATCCAGCCAAACTGCAATATCAATGATCGTTTCTTTGGTTTTTCGTTCAACATGGGCGTGGCGATCTTTGTTTGGCTGTTTTTCACAGAGAAGTTTTTCACAGATAGCTGACCAGCCCAGTGATTCTGGCTGATAGCGAATACCTTGAATCCTCATGTTTTGTGCTAATTGCAGATCGGTTTCCCGATCACCGATGACATAACTGTTTTCGGTATCCATGACATCTTTTGCCAGATATTTTTCTACCAAGCCGAGTTTTGGCTTACGGCAATTACAGTTATCTTCGGGTTTGTGCGGGCAGATCAATATTTCTTCAAAACGGATGCCTTGTGAGGTGAAAATTTGCATCATAAGGGCATGCGGAGGTTCAAAATCAGCTTGTGGGAAACTGGTGGTGCCCAATCCATCCTGATTAGTGATCATGACCAGTTTGTATCCTGCTGTTTGCAGGGATAGCAGAGCGGGAATAACTTCTGCTTCGAATGCCAGTTTATCAAGGCGATCAACTTGATAATCATTGGATGGTTCAGTGATCAACGTTCCATCGCGGTCAATAAAAAGTAGTCTCTGTCTCATGGATTCTCAGTTTCCTTGATTTGTTGAGTTTGGCTGGAAAGCACATTGATGGCATTGATCAACTGTTCACATTCATTTCGGCTGCCAATAGTGATACGAAGACAATTATCTAATCCCGGTTGTTTGCGTTGATCACGTAATATAATCCCTTGATCCCATAGGGTCTTGAATACCATTTCTGCATCAGTAAATTTCACCAGAATATAATTAGTTTCACTGGGAAATACGTTTTCAACCAGTTCTATTTTAGTCAGTTCTCGCTCAAGATAAGACCGATTGTTCACAATTTCCGCTACTCGGTTTCTCATCAAACAAATGCCAGTTTCTGTCAGTGCTTGTGCTGCGATATCTGCGACAGGTGTCGCAATTGGATAAGGGGCAATCACTTTTAATATCAGCGTGATGATATCGGCAGATGCCAACGTAAATCCACAGCGCAATCCCGCCAAAGCAAAAGCTTTCGAGAGGGTTCGCAAAATGACTAAGTGAGGGTAGTCTTGCAGCCAATGGGTGATAGTATGTTGCGGACAAAATTCGATGTAGGCTTCATCGATGGCAACAATGGCACGATTGCGGGAGAGTTCAATAATCTGGCGTAATGCTGCGGGATCGATCAGGTTACCTGTGGGATTGTTGGGGCTACAAATATAGATAAGTTTGACGCGATCAAGATTATTTTCGATAGCGGTAATGTCGGGTTGCCAGTTAGCGCTGACAGGGATTTTTTTCTGTTCTACGCCAAAAGATTCCGCGCTAACACTGTACATGCCATAGGTTGGGGGGCAAAACAGGACGGCATCACGCCCCGGCTCGCAAAAAACACGGAGCAGCAATTCGATGGACTCATCGGCACCACGGCTGACAAGAACTTGCTCAGGTGTAAGGCCGACATAATTTGCATAACGTTGAATGACTGTTGTCGGCTGACTTTCAGGATAGCGATTCAGTGTGTTTTCGGTAAGTTGGTAATCGGTCGCTATCGGATATTCATTCGCATTTAACCAAATATTACCATTACCGCCTAAGCGTCGAGCTGACATGTAAGGAACTAAGTTACGAACATTTTCTCTTGCCAATGAATTGATATCAAACACTGTATTCATGATTGATCCTTAGCTTTGTGATTCTGATTTTGTGTTATTCAAGGCTGCCATGCGTAATGTAACGGCATTTTTGTGGGCGATAAGTTGTTCTGCCTGCGCCAGTGTTTCAATGGTTGGAGCGAGGTTTATCAAACCCTGCGGTGTAATTCGTTGAACTGTCATTCTTTTTAGAAAGTCAGCCAGTCCTAAACCGGAATAGGTTGAAGTATAGCCATAGGTGGGCAGAACGTGATTAGTACCGGAAGCGTAATCTCCTGCGGATTCAGGTGACCAATCACCAAGGAAAATGGAGCCAGCGCTGGTAATTTGTTCTACTAATTGCTCAGGCTGGCGGGTTTGAATAATCAAATGTTCCGGGCCGTATTGGTTGCTGATCTCCACACATTGGGTGAGATTTTCAGCAATAATGATCCGACTGGCTTGCAGCGCTTGAGTTGCAATTTGCTGGCGTGGTAATGCGTTAAGCTGGATTTCAATTTCACCAATCACTTGCCTGGCAAAGGTTTCATCAGGTGTTACCAGTATGACTTGAGAATAGGGACCGTGTTCGGCTTGGGAAAGTAGGTCAGCCGCAGTAAAGATGGGATTGGCTCCGCTATCCGCGATGACCAATACTTCAGATGGGCCTGCGGGCATGTCAATTGTCGCACCATCAATGCATTGACTCACCTGACGTTTGGCTTCTGTGACCCATGTATTGCCGGGGCCAAAAATTTTGTCCACTTTAGGAACAGATTCAGTTCCAAAGGCCATTGCAGCAATGGCTTGCGCGCCTCCAATGTTGAAAATCTCGTTGATCCCGCATAGCTGTGCAGCATAAAGAATTTCATCGGCAATGGGTGGTGGAGAGCAGAGGATGACTTTACGGCATCCCGCAATATTGGCTGGTATACCAAGCATAAGTACTGTGGAAGGCAAGGGCGCAGAGCCACCGGGAATATAGAGACCAACTGAATCTATTGGGCGAGTGATTTGCTGGCAACGAACGCCCGGTAATGTTTCAACATCAATTTCTTCTGGTTTTTGTGCTTCATGGAATCGGCGGATATTGTTCATCGCCTGCTGTATCGCCTGCTTAATCTCTGGTGTCAGGCGGCTGGCGGCTGCATCTACTTCATTGGCTGCAATTTGGATAGTCTCAACGGCTATTTTATCGAAGCGTTGGTTGAATTCCCGCAATGACTGATCACCACGTGCCTTTACCGTTTCCAGAATCTGTTTAACAGTATATGAAATATCTTCAGATGCAGCGACAGCAGGGCGTGTCAGCAAAATTTTTTGTTGCTCTTGCGTACATTCTTGCCAGCGAATGATGGTCTTGAAATTAGTGTTCATCAAAGTTACTCCATCATTTTTTCGATTGGCAGAACTAAAATGGAACTGGCACCCAATGATTTGAGTTTTTCCATCGTTTCCCAAAAAAGTGTTTCACTACTGACCATATGCATAGCAACACGATTTTGTGCGCCAGCCAGTGGCAAAATGGTGGGGCGTTCAGCTCCCGGCAGCAGGGAAATAATCTCTTCGAGCTTATCACTGGGTGCATGTAGCATGATGTATTTGGATTCTCGTGCCTGAATGACACCCTGAATGCGGATCATCAATTTGTCGATAAGCTGTTGTTTGTCTTCTGGCACCTTTCCATCACGTTGGATCAGACAGGCTTTTGAACGATAGATGACTTCCACTTCCCGCAAGCCATTGGCTTCCAGTGTTGCGCCTGTTGAGACTAAATCGCAGATAGCATCTGCCAGCCCAGCACGAGGAGCAACTTCGACAGAACCATTGAGGAGGCAGGATTTGAAACGTATACCTTTTTGATCGAGATAACGTTTCAATAAGTGAGGGTAAGATGTAGCGATACGGGAATTTTGCAGGCATTCTACACCGGTATAGTCGCAGTCGAAGGGCGCGGCAAGGGAGAGACGGCAGTCGCCGAAATCGAGACGGTGTAAGGTTGAATAACGGGGATCTTCTCCTTGTGCCCGACGTGTCAGTAATTCTTCTTCAAGAACATTTTCACCGATAATACCTAAATCGACAACACCATCCATGATAAGGCCGGGAATATCGTCATCGCGGACGCGCAAGATATCAATGGGCATATTTTCTGCAAATGCGATCAGGCGTTGCTGTTGCAAATTAATTTTAATACCACAGCGTGCAAGTAACGCCCGTGAATCATCACTAAGGCGACCTGATTTTTGAATGGCTATCCGTAAGCGTGTTTTATCTAACATGTTGTGTTTTACCCTATCTCAATTTTCGGTCGTATAAATCAGAAATAAAAAACCCCCGGAAGATCTTCCGAGGGTTTTTGTTTGTATTCATACCACCGGAAGACGGGTTAAATGTCTTCCAGCACACAGAAGCCTGAAAGACTAGTCAGGATGATGGTGATGATGGTTAAATTGAATACGGTTCATAATATGTAAGCTCTCTGTCTGCTTTTTTGAGTTTAATTCTACGTTCGGCACTGCTTTCAAAAAGATGAATTGTGCGTTAAATAATGCTGTTTACAGTGCCTATAATGAAAACTCTGTTTGCGAATAAGCGTGTGGTTGCCTGTTGTTTAACCTATACGATTTTATGTATAAAAAGCAAACTTTTTTTGGGAAAGGTATTTATTATGATCTAATTATTTGTTTTTTATACTGAATGTGTGTTGTTGTCATTAGGGCGCTATATGAGTAATGTTAGCTATGTTTCTGGAGGATTTATTCTCAGGACGTAAATGACACGTAATTGGAGTCTATGAATATACCTGTCTAATAATCAAAATAATATCATTTTTAAGAAAATTATGGTTTTCGGATGAGATGGTATTTTTGAGAGGAGCATAATACTTGGGGGAAGCATAGTACTTGAGGAAAGCATAGTACTTGAGGAAAGCATAGTACTTGGATGAGTCATAGCTTTTTGGAGGGTGGAGTGAGAAAAGTTTCCATTATCGGATTGGGTTGGTTAGGTATGCCACTGGCGCAAGCGCTACAAAGCAGGGGCATGCAAGTTGTTGGCAGTAAAACAACACCAGATGGCGTTGAAGCTGCATGTATGTGTGGTATAGATTGTTATCTATTGAACTTGAACCCCCAGATTATTTGTGAAGCGGATAATCTCGATCAATTGATGTCCGTCGATGTGTTGGTTTTGACGCTACCCGTTAGTGGTGTTGCTGGTGGCGGGGAAGGGTACGTTAAAGCAGTGCAGCTGGTTGTTGATACAGCACTTTCTTATTCGGTTCCCCGGATTATTTTCACTAGTTCAACCTCAGTTTATGGTTCGGCTGTTGGTTATCTCAATGAAGATGAGTCCTTTTCCCCTGAAACACGATCTGCAAGGGCATTGGTTGAATTGGAAAATTGGCTGCATCAACTACCCAATACATCGGTTGATGTATTACGTTTGGCTGGTTTAGTAGGCAATGGGCGTCATGCAGGGCGTTTTCTCTCTGGGCGTAAGGCTGTTGAAGGTGGGGATAATGTGGTTAATCTGGTTCATCAGGATGATGTTATTTCTGCCATTAAACTTCTTATCCAACAACCGGAAGGTGGGCATATCTATAACTTGTGTGCACCAATACACCCTAAAAAATCAGAATATTATCCATTGGTCAGCCGTCAACTCGATTTGGTGCCACCGGAATTTTTACAATCAGAAGATAAAAATATTGAAAGTAAGATAATTGATGGTAGCCGTATCTGTCGGGAACTGGGATTTGTGTATCAGTTTCCAGATCCCGGTAGAATGCCAATGACTTAATGACTAACTTATTTCGGTCATAACAATTTTTTGAAAAGCCGATCTTTTGGTCAGTAATTGATACCAGCGCTCTAAATTTGGCAGTGGTGATCTTTCTATCTCTACGTTTAGCCACAGATAAACCAGTGGAGCCAGGGTAATATCAGCCATTCCAAACTTTTCACCGGAAAGATATGATTGGTTGTTGAGTGTTCCATTAACAATTGTCAGCAACTTTTCAATCTCTGATAAGATTCTAGAGAGGGTTTCCGGGTCTTGTTGATCTTTTGGTGTTCTGACAAAACTGATCATAAATTGTTTGATAAGCGGAAACAGATTGCAACCTGCCCAATCCATCCATTTTTCAACATTGGCTCTTTCTTGCAGGTCGGCAGGATAAAGACTATCGCTGCCAAATTTTGCGGCGACATAACGCACAATTGTGTTTGATTCCCAGAGGATAAAACCCTCTTCTTGCAAACATGGGATAACTGCATTGGGATTCATACGTAGATATTCAGGCTCGTTGAGCTTGCCAAATTTCCCCCCAATATCAACTTGTTGATATGGAACGTTTAATTCTTCGAGACACCAAAGGACTTTTTTTACGTTTGATGAGTTTTTACGACCCCAGATCGTTATCATTATTTTTCCCCTGCATCAGGTCATTCTGAATTATCAATAATATGACAATAACATTAGATGAATCACAGGGAAAACTTTACTTTATTGGGTTGGAGTCTTTCTTCATAACATCCTATATTAATAAGGGTTTTTATATTTTCTTTGTAGATAGAAATTTATTTGTAAATAAAAAATCGGGTAGAAGAGAAAAAGGGCGAGCGATGATGAAAAAAAGACGACAGACACCGGTAATAAAATCTTTTGCTGTTGGCTTGAGTGTTTTTTGGCTGGTGAGTGTCAATGTATATGCAATGGACGAACCCGCAGCACCCGAAATTGATGCTAAGGCCTATGTTTTAATGGATTATTCCAGCGGGAAAATTTTGGTCTCAAATAACGCTGATGAGCGGTTAGACCCAGCCAGTTTGACAAAGATGATGACCAGCTATGTCGTTGGGCTGGCGATCGCGTCAGGAAAAATTTCCACAGAAGATATGGTGACAGTAGGTAAAGATGCTTGGGCGACGGGTAATCCAGTGCTTAAAGGTTCGTCCCTGATGTTTTTGAAGCCCGGGGACAGAGTTAAGGTTATTGATCTGAATCGCGGTGTTGTTATCCAATCAGGTAATGATGCCAGTATTGCTTTGGCGGATTATGTGGCTGGCAGTCAGGATTCTTTTGTCGATTTGATGAATAAATACTCGAAAACACTGGGGTTAACGAATACTCATTTCAAGACTGTGCATGGTTTGGATGCAGCGGGACAGTATAGTACAGCCCATGATATGGCACTTTTAAGTCAAGCTATGATCCGTGATGTGCCGGATGAATATGCGTTGAATAAAGAAAAAGAATTTACTTTTAATAATATCCGCCAGCCTAACCGCAATCGTTTATTGTGGAATAAAAATATGACTGTGGATGGTATAAAAACCGGACACACCAGTGGTGCTGGCTATAACCTTGTTGCATCAGCAACGGAAGGGCCAATGCGTCTGATTTCAGTGGTATTGGGTGCTCCCAATGATCGGGTTCGTTTTTCTGAGAGCGAAAAACTATTGTCGTGGGGATTCCGTTTTTATGAATCGGTGACACCATTGAAAGCCTCTGACACACTGATGACAGAAAAAGTGTGGTACGGAACTCATTCCGAAGTAGCTTTGGGAGTGGAAAAAGATGCTTCGATAGTAATACCCCGGGGACAGGTCGGAAATTTAAAAGCTAGTTTTACATTGAGTCAAGAATCCCTTGAAGCACCATTGATGAAAAACCAGGTGGTGGGAACTGTGAATTTTATGCTGAATGATAAAATGATCGATCAGCGTCCATTGGTTGTTAAAAAGGCTGTCGAGGAGAGTGGCTTCTTTGGACGTATATGGGATTTTGTTGTCAAGACGATTAGTGGCTGGTTTAAGTCGATTTTCAGTTAGTAGAAGTGCGAAAGATGTAAGCTGTCAACAAATAGAATAATGCCAGTCATTGATAAAGATGACTGGCATTTTTTACGGGGGTGCTCAGCGATAAAGAGCAACCCAACTCTTTGAGTTAAAGCAGAGAATAAACAGCAGCAGAAATTGCAATGCTTCCCATCACAACAACAAAGATGTTGCTGAGTTTGCCGGAGTATTTGCGCATAGCTGGAATTTTGCTGATAGCATACATTGGCATGATGAACAGGATCATAGCAATGATTGGTCCACCCAAGGTTTCGATGATATTCAGGATACCTGGATTAAGAGTTGCAATCGCCCAAGCACTCACCAACATAAAGACACTAGTGATACGATTCAGCGTCTTATGCTGAATAGTTTTGCCCTGAGTGCTTAATGCCTTGTTTACGATACCGTTGAAACCTTCACGAGCACCCAGATAGTGGCCCAGGAAAGATTTAGTAATTGCGATGAAAGCGATAAATGGAGCAATGTACTCAATAGTTGGCACACGGAAGTGGTTAGCCAGATAAGACAGGATGGTAATGTTCTGTGCTTTTGCTTCTGCCAAATTTTCAGGTGACAGGCTCAGTACGCAACTAAAGACAAAGAACATGACTGTCAGAACCATCATGATATGGGCATAGGCAAGAATACGTGAACATTTTTTCTCTGCGTTCTCACCATATTCCTCACGTTTTGCCACTGCAAATGCAGAGATGATTGGAGAATGGTTAAAAGAGAAAACCATGACAGGAATTGCCAGCCACAGAGTGAACAGAAGGCCATTACTGCTTGTTGAAGACATTGCGCTATCCAGTGACAGGGTGTCAAAGATAGTCATGTTCCAGTGTGGGATAAGATACACGGCTAATAGCATCAAAACAGTAACGAATGGGAATACCAGTACACTCATTGCCTTGACGATGGTTTGCTCACCGAAGCGGATAATGCTCATCACGCCAAGAAGCAATACCAGAGCCAATAGTGCACGTGGAGGGGCATCCATTTGCAGCTGGTGGATGATAAAACTCTCTACGGTGTTCGTCAGCGCAACACTGTAAACCAGCAGAATAGGATAAATAGCAAAAAAGTAGAGGATCGTGATCAGAAAACCTGCAACTTTACCAAAATGTTCTTCTACTACACCGGTGATATCTTCACCTGTGGTTTTGCCAGACAGAACAAAACGGCACATCCCACGATGAGCAAAAAATGTCATAGGAAGAGCAAGTATTGCCATGATAATGAGTGGAATTAAACCACCAATACCTGCATTGATTGGGAGAAACAAAACACCAGCACCAATTGCAGTGCCATATAATCCCAACATCCATACAGTGTCTGATTTACGCCAGGTAGTGTAATCGCTTTTGCCGGAAGCAGTGGCTGTGATTGTGCCTGATTGAGATGTGTCCATAAATATCTCCGAAATGACGCGATAAAAGTAAAATTTGAAAACTAGTAAACCCGCACATTATTTAAATGCGCGAGTTGGATTTTTTATATGAATAATAAGTTGTCAGATATTGTGCTGATGTTTATCTAAACGTTTTATTACTACATTAATAAGCCGACTAAAATATGTTCACCTAAATCAAAAAATTTAATTCCAGACTTTTGATAAGGGAAATATAATTATTTTTAGTGAAATGTACCGTGATCATTCTCGCAATTGCAAGATTTATATAGAAAAGAAAGTATGTTATAAACTTACCTAAAATGTTAATTAAATATTAAAAAAATAAACGGAAAAAATTGAGAGAAGGTTTATCATTATTTTTATTTAAAATTGTTGCATCGCTTAAATTACCTTTCATTATTATTTACATATTAACATTTTTGGTATAATTAAATTAATGAAGTTCTAAATAGGATGATAAATATCAATGTTTTTATTTGCAATTCCCTTGCAGGTAATGATTTTTTATTTAATACACTGATAATAAATGGTGTTTTCTGTTGTTTCATTGAAGTGTATGGAGTTTTTTTCTAAGAAAAAATTTCATTTTTATTGATTATTCATTAATAAACATTCTGTGAGTGAGCTTGTTATGTGTGTGAAATTTATCCATATACCCTGATTTTATAAAGGAATGGTAATCATTTCATGACCATATATGTTAAATATAACAGATAACCTTGTTCTAATGTTTTCTCTGATTTCCTAATGTAAAGTAAATGTTAGAACTAGTCTGGTAAAATAAAGGCTCAAATTTATCAAGGTTATCTGACTTAAGGTAAATTTAATTAAATCTTAGAAGGGGAAATGTAAATTTTTCATGGAAAGTTTATTGATAGTATGGATTTTAAGCAAAGTATCTATACTCAATAGATTTCAAGTTGCAACATTATAGTCAGCAGAGCTGCAACTTGAAAAATAAAGATATCTATTTGTATTCGATTAATTTCTTATCCATCCTTTTCGGATCAAGAATGCGCAGCAGAATTGATAAAGTTGAGTAAGTTTGTTTTGTAAGAACTGACCATATAGATTCCAAAATATCTGGGAAAGTGCACATCCCAATAGGCTGACTAAAAATGCACCAATCATATCTATCGGCCAATGAACACCCACATAAACCCGAGACCAGGCAATTGCACAGGCAAGAATCATTAAGCATAAACCTGACCAAAGACGGTGCCAGAAAAGAAATGCTAATGCGAAAGTGAATACTGCAGTGCCATGGTTACTGGGAAAAGACTCCGTAGGAGCATGATAGAGAAAATTATAGCCAACGCCTTCAACAAAGGGGCGGGCGTGAGGAACAAATATTCCAATGGCATATGATGTTGCCATTCCCAAAGCAAAAGCAATACAGGATTTACTGACTACAATGCGTTGATGTGTTATGGATTCTTCTTTTCCCCAAAGCCAGCAAATGGCTAATGTGACAGGATAAATAAATACGCAATATTTCGAGATAAAGATTGCGAGCCAGATCATAGCTGGTGATGAATCTGGAGTTGCATTGATAAAAGTAAACAAATTATGGTTAAGTTGTTCTAGCAAAGTAAGCCTCACAAGCGCGATATTTACGTAAATATGATCAATCTATTTTATCAACTCATTGTTAAAATGAATATTTTATAATTCCGAAATGTAAAAAAGATTATCTTCTTTCATAATTTTATTTAACGATTGTTGATGTTGCATGAGTAAATAATATAGCAGTGATAGTAAAGAAAGATAGCCGATATTTTCTTCATCTCTCTATCAAAGAATAGCCCTGTTTACCTATGCTTTTAGAAGGCTGTTTTCTTGCCAGTGTGCACAGATCTAACATTATTGGATGTATATTGTACATGTAACAGGATAAACGACAAAAAACCCGATAGTCTTTAACCAAAGTGGATGACTACCGGGCTCCTCAAAATGGGGACATCAAAGAAAAGCAGTGGCAATAGTTAAGACTGCACTGTGATATAAAAGTTCTCATCATTGAGAAAAAAACGCAAAATTTTTTCAGTAAAATGATATTTGGGATTAGCGAGTATGGCTAAACTTACCGCTATCCCGTAGGATGGGGACGATTTGGTTGGATAGCGGCTTTTTTGGGATTTATTTTTAACTATTTGTATATAGTTCCAGATTTTCTTTAGCATAAGCTTCAAAATCAGTGCAACCACCGATATGTTTCTCATCAATGAAGATCTGAGGAACCGTTTCAACGGGTTTACCCACCGTTTTTGATAAGTCGTCTTTGGTGATGCCTTCTGCCCAGATATCGACATAACGATAATCAAAGTCTTCGCGATTTGTTTTTAATTTTTCAGCTAGCTCTTTGGCGCGAACACAATATGGGCAACCTGGGCGGCCAAAAATGACAGTATACATACAGACTCCTTTAATGGTAATGATCATGAACTTCATGGATTGTCATCCAGAGTTACTATGCCTGTAAGCGGAGGTAAAAAAAAGCAGGAATTACCTTTTATTGTAATTAGCCCTGCCAATTGAAGGGATTTGTTCCGCTTACTATATGATAATTTTGCGATAACCTACGGAGAGTTTGTTTTTTCAGGATGGGAAACAGGTAAAGTATGAAAGAAAATTCGTCAAAAGAGATGCATTCATTGGCTGATATGCCTAAGTTAGTCATTTTATTGGAAGCATTGGGAATAGGCTTATTAGTTCTGGCGTATTTGTCGATAAGTGATAGCATAATTCTATCACCTTTATTAATGACGGCAGAAGCGCACATTGCTATGATCTTACTGGGTATCGGTTGTTTGATACCAGCAGCTATCCATATTATCTGGCGTGCGGTCTATAATCTTTCCTTTCTGGGAATTGATCATAAGAAAGCAGATAAAAATCATCAGACTGTTTCTGATGATGAAAAAACAAAATAGTTAATTATTGGTCATACTGCTACCCGACAGGGAATGTTTCCCCAAGGTAGCATGTGTAACTTTCTGGTCATATGAGGTTAATTCGATGGATTCTATGGTTATTCCCGATATGTCAATATTGCGCACATGGCTTGAACAGCTAAAAATCTCTTACTTTGAGAATGATTCATGTTCAGTCTTACACTTACCTCATATGCAGAATATTGATGGCTTGTTTGATGCCAAGATCGATCTGTTGGGTGATGTTCTATTGTTTTCTGCTCTTGCAGAAGTAAGACCAACTGCGATAATTCCATTAGTTGCCAATTTGAGTCAGATTAATGCTAGTTCCCTCACCGTTAAGGCATTTCTTGATGTTCAAGATGAAAATTTACCCAAATTGATTGTTTGTCAGGCATTTTCTGTCGCTGGGGGCATGACTTTCAGGCAGTTTTCTAATTTTATGAAACAAGGTGAAGAACAAATTGCTAACGTGATCTTTGAAATTCATAGCAATAATCTTCTCTATGTCAATCATGATATGGAAAGTGAGATGGAAGTAGAAGTAGAAGATGAAGAAGCATTAACCTCAACGGAAACATCAACGTTTACCTTGCACTAATATTTTTTGATACGGTTTTTTACAATGCAATGTGTGCAGTATACCGCGGGGCATTGTCACTCCTGCCAGTGGCTCGATAAGTCCTATTCACAGCAATTATCTGATAAACAACAACATTTAAAACAACTTTTACAGGAAGCATCAGTAATACACTGGTTATCACCAGTAACGAGCAAGACAAGTGAATTTCGTAATAAGGCAAAGATGGTTGTAAATGGTAGTGTTGAGCGCCCTTTGCTCGGCATGTTGCATCGTGATGGTAGAACGGTAGATCTTTGTGATTGCCCATTATATCCACACTATTATCAGCCGATTTTTGAAGTAATAAAAGTATTTATCGCTAAATCTGGCTTGGTTCCGTACAACGTGGAACGTAAAAAGGGAGAATTGAAATATATTCTTCTGACGGAAAGTCGAGCCAATAATGAAATGATGCTGCGGTTTGTTTTGCGATCAGAAACAAAATTAGCTCAGTTCGAGCGGGCATTACCGTGGTTGAAGGAACAATTGCCACAAATTACGGTGATTTCCGCGAATATCCAGCCGACTCATATGGCAATTCTCGAAGGTGAGAAAGAAATTATTTTTACTGAACAGAAGATGTTAAAGGAAACTTTTAACAATATCCCGTTGTATATTCGTCCGCGGAGTTTTTTCCAGACTAATCCAGATATTGCCTCGGAACTGTATGCAACCGCGGGGCGTTGGGTCAGAGAGCTGAATATCAGCAGTATGTGGGATCTGTTTTGTGGTGCTGGCGGCTTCGGGCTGCATTGTGCGGATAAAGAGACTAAGTTGACGGGCATTGAGATCAGTGCTGAGGCTATTGATTGTGCTAAAAGTTCAGCTAAAAGTATGGGATTGGAATTCGTGGAATTTCAGGCATTGGACTCTACCCATTTTGCTCTCGATAAATCGCAGATACCTGAGCTGGTGTTGGTAAATCCTCCCCGAAGAGGCATTGGCAAAGAGCTTTGTAAGTACCTTAGCCGTATGTCTCCTAAGTTCGTGCTTTACTCCAGTTGCAATGCTCAGACGATGGCGAAGGATATTGCTATGCTTAAACAATATCGAATAGAAAAAGTACAGTTATTCGATATGTTTCCTCATACTGAACATTATGAAACTCTGGCATTATTGGTTCTCGATATTAGCTAACTAACTGAGCTTGCTTGCCTTGCCCTGTGATAACAATGAGTTATCACAGGGTAAGACAGAATATATTCTGTGTAATTGAAGGTCACTTCCGATATTCAAATGATAGGGCACGTTGTTCAAGCATACGCATGAACAGTGTCAGAAGACCATTAATGCAAAGGTAGATTATTCCGGCGGCAACAAATACGGTTACATCATAACTACGTCCGAACTGCAGTTGGCTATATCCCATGATATCCAATAAGGTGATCGTACTGGCAAGTGAAGTACTCTTGAAGATCAGAATGACTTCATTGGAATAAGAAGAGAGTGCTCGCTTGAAAGCATAAGGCAGCAGAATACGCATAGAGTGAATTTTGGACATTCCGAGAGCGTGACAAGATTGCCATTGTCCTGTTGGTATAGCTTTAACGGCACCATAAAATAGTTGAGTCGAATAGGCTGCGCTATTCAATGCCAGAGTAATCATCGCGCAGAGCCAAGGTTCTGACATGAATTTCCATAACCACGGATATTCTTTGATTGATGGAAATTGCCCCGGACCGTAATAAATCAAAAAAAACTGAACGAGGAGGGGAGTTCCGGTAAATAACGTGATATAGCCTTTTACCAATTGGGAAAGCACGGGTAGTTTCATTGTCAGAATCATGGTCAAAACAACCGACAATATAAATGCGGTCAGTAGTGCCGTGAAAGTCAGACTGAGGCTGGTTTGTAATCCCGGTAAAATTTCCCTGATATATTCAAACATTATGAAATACTCCGTTCAAAATGAGTGGCACGCATTTCAAGTTGTCTGAGAATAAATTGACTCACGAGCGTAATTACCAAATAGATGGCGGCAACAATTACATACCATGTGAAAGGTTCTTGTGTGCGAGTTGCGATACTTTTTGTTTGTAGCATCAGGTCATTAACACTAATCAGTGAAACCAAAGCCGTATCTTTCAGCAAAACCAACCATTGATTTCCCAGACCAGGCAGAGCATGACGCCACATTTGTGGCATCATCAGGCGAAAAAAAATGCGCCTTTGGCTTAACCCCAATGCTTGACCCGCTTCCCGTTGCCCCATTGGAACTGCTTTCAAGGCACCTCTGATCGTTTGAGAGGCATAAGCGGAATACAGTAATGAAAGAGCAATCACTCCACAAAGGAAAGGGCTGACATCAAAGCTGTCAATTTCCATCTGCACTTTAAACTGCCAGACGATAAGATTAACTTCAAAACCGTCTGACAGAGTTATTAGAAGCTGTGAACTTCCAAAATAAATAAAGAGAACAACTAAAATTTCAGGCAGCCCGCGGATCAATGTAACCCAACAGGAGCCTAAAAAAGCGATCGGTTTCCAGCGGATAGATTCCCATGCGGCAAAAAGCATTGCCAGAATCAAACCAACCATAAGCGAGGAGACAGCAAGGCCGACGGTAACACCGGCGGCGCTGATTAAAGATTGAAGTTCACTCATCGGGACTCAGTTTATTATTCAAACCATTTTTTATAGATGGTGTCATAAGAACCATCTTGTTTAACTTCTGCGAGTGCTTTGTTCAGTTTGTCCAGCAATTCTGTATTGCCTTTGCGAACAGCAATGCCTAAACCTGTACCAAAGTAATTTTTGTCTGTCACTTTATCACCAACAGTACTTAATTCTTTATTCTTTTTCAGCCACTCGTTAACAACCGCAGTATCGCCAAACACAGCATCAATACGGCCATTTTTCAGATCAAGGATCGCATTTTGATAGCTATCATAAGGTACAGTTTTGATTTCTTTATGCTGCTCCATCAAATACTTCTGATGAGTAGTACCGTTTTGAATACCTACTTGTCTATTTTTCAGATCGGCAATATTGGAAACTTTCCCTTTGATAGCAATGAAAATAGCCGAGTTATCATAATAGGTATGGGTGAAATCAACTTGTTTCTGACGCTCTGGTGTAATATCAATGCCTGCCATAAGGGCATCAAAACGGCGGAATTTCAGACTGGGAATGAGGCTATCAAAAGCCTGATTGGTGAATGTGCACTCTGTGTTGATCTTTGCACATATGGCATTCGCTAAATCGACATCAAATCCCTGAATCTTATTGTTTTCATCAATAAATTCAAATGGAGGATAGGTCGCCTCTGTCGCAAAACGAAGAGTGGCTTTCTCTGCTGCGGTTGCTGATAAAGTTATTGCACTCAATAAGGCTGCAAATAAAAATTTTTTCATAGCCATATCCTGTCGTTCATGAGTATTGTGGTTGGTATTTGTTTTATGTTCGGTTATCGATATAACAGACTCAATATGATAATGATATATCAATGTGACAAGTAATGAGCAAAGGCTTCTGTTCGAGGTTGAGTAAAATGAGTTACATCACCTTTTTCGATAATATTCCCTAGTTCCATATATACAATTTGGCTTGCTGTTTTGCGAGCCAGCTCTACTTCATGGGTCACGATAACTTGGGTGATACCGGTTTCGGCCAGCTCTTTGATAATATCAACAACTTGAGATGTAATTTCGGGATCAAGCGCCGCAGTGGGTTCATCAAACAACAGAATTTTAGGTTCCATCATTAAAGCCCGCGCAATAGCAACACGTTGTTGCTGTCCACCAGAAAGATGAAGCGGAAAACGGTCAGTGAATTCATCCAGACGAAGACGGGAAAGTAATTTTGTTGCTTTTTCCCGTGCCCGTTGTTTAGATTGCTTCAATACCCGACAGGGTGCTTCAATCAAATTATCCATCACGGTTAAGTGTGGCCACAGATTGTATTGTTGGAAGACCATGCCGACTTTTTGCCGCAATGCCAGAATTTCTTTGTGGTTTGGTTGCTGTTTGAAATCAAACTGATGGGTTGCCACATTAAGTTGCCCAGAATGAGGCATCTCCAGTAGATTTAAAACACGTAGCAAAGAACTTTTTCCGGCACCGCTTGGCCCTAGTAATACCACGGTTTCCCCTGATGCACATTCAAAATTGATATTGAACAGTGCCTGATGTGTACCATAGAAACAATTTATGTTTTTTAATTGAATGTTCATGCTGAAAATGTGAATAGTTAATATTTTGACTGGATGTTAATCTTATAAGAATAACTATGCAATAATATATGCATAAAATTGTTGTTTTTATTAGATTGGTGACTTAACTAATCAAGTTATAGACATTTTTTAGAACGTTTTTTGTTCTTATTTTGGTGATTGAGATTGATTTTTATACTGAAAAAGTTTCTTTTTAGTCAGTTTATACTTGATGAATCTCAAGATACAACTTGAAATTCATCAAGTAGATATGTCAGGCCTAAGCTCTCGTTATTGGGTAAAAAATGCGATAAACAAGGGGGTCATCAAGCTCAGTATAAAACCATGAACGATAGCGGCTGGTACAATCTCTACTCCACCACAGCGTTGTAAAATGGGTAAGGTAAAATCAATTGAAGTCGCTCCGGTTAAACCCAATGCCATTGAACGGTAACGATTTATAAGCATAGGAATAAGTATAATTGACGCAAGCTCCCGAACTAAATCATTGAAAAATGCTGCGCTTCCGAATATGGGATCATAAGCATCTGAAATTAATATACCGGAAAGGGAGTACCATCCATATCCAGAAGCAATAGCAAGGCCAGTTTTGGTGGGTAATCCGAGTAAAAATGCTGCTAGCACGCCACCTAACAAAGAACTGACGGCGACTGTTATAGCAACAATTGTGCCGCGGCGATTCAGTAGCGTTTGTTTTAAGCTCATGCCGTTATTGCGTAATTGAACTCCGACCAGAAATAGCAAAATAATCAAGACAATTTCGCTGGCATTATTGGAGAAACGGAACCATGACCAGCCTGTTAATCCGATAATAAATCCGAATATCAATGTACTGCATAATTTGACGGAATCCAACGCCATATGTAATCGGGAAGGGGGGGGGTCCTGCTTATGCGTATTAACAATCCAGGGATCTCGTTTATCCAAGAGGAAAAGCGCTAGCATATTAAAAACAAAGATACATAGAAAAAATGTCGTCGCATATAGCAGGATAGAAAGTAAATTACTGCCTAAATTTTCCAGCATAGCGAGGTTAATGCCCATAAGGAGGAGAATAATATAGACCATGGCATTGAGTAGCCGATGAGCTAGAGCTAACACTGATTTATTATTCAAGTGAATAAGGTAGCCTAGACTTAATGGTAGGAGAATAATTAATAATCCTGAATACATGATTCATATCCTTATCCAAAAAATATCTTTTTATCTATTTTTAATAACTGAAAGCAGTCATAAAGACTAATAAATTCATATAAACAAAATAGTTACACTAAAATAACAAATAGGGTAAAGGTAAATACACTGAAATTCAACGATTTTTTATTCTAAAAAAATATACATGTTATAAATAAAATCAAATAAATGCTGTACATAAAAAGGGGAGGGTATGTTCCTGAACGTATGGAAATTTCCGGCTTAAGAGGTATAAAATAGATTATCATTTGTACTTGACGATAATATGATCCTGATAGTTGAAAATGCGTCGTGTCTCGTTCCATATTCACTTTAATTGACCATCTTTTCGTGAAGGAGAACCAACACTTCTAAACCTGATTTGACCCTTGCTGTTGCTAATCATGCAGCAGAATGTGGCGTTACTGTTATTACTCCTCTTTTTGAGAAACACGTTGTCCGGGATTGTTGGGTTGACGAGAGGAAAAGTCAATTAAACATGTAGTTTTGACTCATTTTTATTGATTATTTTCGGGCAGGGGAAGGTGCACTAGAAATTTTTCTTATCAAAAATATCTTGTTGAGAGGATGTGTTGATGTTGTATACAGTACATTTAGATAATTAGATAGCGTGTTCTAATTGTGGGTATTTGTTGATGAATTTTCTTAATGCTAAGCGTCGCTGGATTTTTGCAGGAATTGTCCTCATTGTAGTGGCATTCGCATTAAACTATTTCTTTCACCAAAATAAAATCATTAAATATCAGACTAGTGCGGTGATGAAAGGGAACTTTGAAAGAAATGTTTTAGCGACAGGCAAACTCGATGCTGTCAGTAAAGTTGATGTCGGTGCTCAGGTTAGTGGTCAGTTGAAAGAATTATATGTGAAACTAGGGGATACCGTTAACAAAGGTCAACAGCTGGCAACAATTGATCCTCAAACAGCGAAAAATACTGTGATAGAAACGGAGGAGACAACAAAATCACTGAGGGCTGATCTGCGTGGGGCACGGGCAGAATTTAAACTTGCTTGGCTCAAATTCAGGCGACTGAAACGATTATTTAAATTACATGCAACGTCAAATCAGGAACTGGATAATAGCATAACGGATATGCACTCTAAGGCTGCCAGAGTGGATAATTTGATAGCACAAATTAAAAAAAATAGAGCCAATCTTGATACTGCGAAAACAAACTTACAATATACCAATATCATCGCCCCAATCACGGGCATTGTGACAGATATCAAAACATTTCAGGGACAAACCGTAATTGCTGCACAAGAAGCACCAACGATCCTGACACTGGCCAATCTCGATACTATGATTGTCAGTGCAGAAATATCAGAAGCGGATGTTATCAACTTAAAGCCCGGGCAAAAAGTATCATTTACCATATTAGGCGCCCCTGACAAACAATTTCATGGTGTTTTAAAAGATATTTTGCCAACACCACAAGTCGTCAATAAAGCTATTTTCTATTATGCCCGTTTTGAAGTACCTAATCTTGATCATATTTTACGTTTACAAATGACGGCTCAAGTTAAAATAGAACTTCAATTGCTGCATAACGTATTGATGATCCCTATTTCAGCTTTGGAAAAACAGATATCGCCTACCGAATACGAAGTTAGTGTGCTGCATAATGGTAAAGAAATAAAACGTAAAATAACAACAGGCGTTTTTAATAATGTCAATGTTCAAGTTATCACTGGATTACAAGAGAACGAACGCGTGATCACCGCTCGCAGTGATGCTACTGAGGATACTGAGGCATTATGATAAAAACTTTACTGGAACTGAAAGGCGTTAACCGTAGTTACCTTGCTGGAGGAGAATGCGTGACTGTGTTGGATAATATTTCATTATCCATTCAGGCGGGTGAAATGGTAGCTATTGTTGGTGCATCAGGTTCGGGTAAATCTACCCTGATGAATATACTTGGTTGTTTGGATAAACCAAGCAGTGGGGAATATTGGATTTCAGGAACAAATATCGCCAATTTTAATAGCGATGAGCTGGCGGAATTACGCCGGGAATATTTTGGATTTATCTTTCAGCGTTATCATTTACTGAGCCATTTAACTGCTGAGCAAAATGTTGAAATTCCGGCAATTTATTCAGGGACTTCTAAAATACTGCGTCGTGAGAGAGCAATTGAATTACTCAAACGCCTCGGATTGGGTACTCGCATTAGTTATCGGCCAAGCCAGCTTTCAGGAGGACAGCAACAGCGCGTAAGTATTGCCAGAGCACTTATGAATGGGGGACAGGTTATTCTTGCTGATGAGCCGACAGGGGCTTTGGACAGCACCTCCGGTCAGGAAATGATGAATATATTGAAACAACTGTGCCAGCAGGGGCATACGGTTGTTATTGTGACTCATGATCCAAAAATTGCAGCGCAGGCTCAAAGGATAATTGAAATTAAAGATGGGCGTATCATGAGTGATTCACGCGTTTCTGATAATAAAATAGTGGCTCATTTTTCTCCGGTGGAGATAAAAACTTCTTCAATTCAACAAATATGGGGAAGTTTCAATGAGGCACTGTGGATGGCATGGCGCGCCATGGCCGCCAATAAAATGCGGACTTTGCTGACGATGCTTGGCATTATTATTGGTATTGCTTCTGTCGTCACTATCTTAGTGATAGGTAATGCAGCAAAATCGAAAGTGTTATCACATATTAAAGCTATTGAAACCAATTCCATTGTGGTATATCCAGGGGAAAATTTTGGCAGTGATGACAGTTTAGACATGCAATCGCTGAAACTTACTGATATTCCGGCAATAAAATCCCAGTATTATGTTCAGGCTGTTTCCCCTGAGATTGCTCAAAGTGGCAATTTACGTCACGGTAATGTTGATGCTGGTGTCAGTATATCTGGTGTAGATGGCGATTTTTTTCGTGTGTATGCCATGAAGTTTTCGCAAGGTATGCCCTTTACCCCAGAAATGATTTATCAGCAAGCTCAAGTCGTTATCATTGATGATAATACACGTAAAAAACTATTCCCTTATCAACATGATGTAATAGGTAAAGATTTACTGCTGGATAATATGCTGTTGACCGTGGTTGGGGTGATTGAGCGTGGGCCGCGTTTTTATGGTAACTCATTACAAATTTGGTTGCCTTATAGCACGATGAATAGCCGTATGCTAAACCAAGATTATTTGGGTTCGATTGTTATCAGGGTGAAGGATGGCTATTCTTCTGATGAGGCGGAAGAAAAAATTACCCAATTGTTGGCATTTCGCCATGGTAAAAAAGATTTCCATATCTACAATGCGAATACAATAATTGCCGCAGTAGATCAAACAACTCAAACTATGCAAATATTTTTAACACTGGTAGCGGTTATATCTTTAGTTGTTGGTGGTATTGGCGTGATGAACATTATGCTGGTATCAGTAACAGAGCGCACCCGAGAGATTGGTATTCGCATGGCTGTTGGTGCCAGAACCAGTGACATTATGCAGCAATTTCTTATTGAAGCCATTCTGGTCTGTTTGATGGGAGGAGCATTGGGTATCACCCTGTCATATAGCTTTGCTTTGATTGTGCAATTAATCTTACCGAAATGGAATTTCGGTTATAATCTCACTGCATTTTTCATCGCCTTTGGTTGCTCAACTACAATTGGAATAATATTTGGTTTTTTACCTGCACGAAACGCTGCCCGTCTCGATCCTATCGAAGCCCTGGCAAGGGAATAGCTACGAAACTGCGGTTAAATCAAAATTATCTCACGATCTGGACACGCTATGCATATGTTAAAACGAAGAGAAAAAATGAAGTGCGCTGATAGCACGCCGCAAATAAGCCCACTGTTTATTTGTGGCGTGGAATTATAATTTTATTGAGCCGCTCTTTTTTTTGATTTTGAATCGTTTTCTTTCGATTTTGAATCACTTTCCAGAGGCACAATAAGGCTAGCGTGATTACCTTTGGGGCCTTGATTAACACTAAAATTCACTTTTTGCCCAGCTTTCAGTGTCCTATAACCATCCATCTGAATGGTTGAATAGTGAGCGAATATGTCATCTCCTCCGCTGGTCGGGCAAATAAATCCAAAGCCTTTTGCATTATTGAACCATTTAACAGTACCTGTTTCCATACTTCTCTGTCCCTCGTATTACGATTTCGGATTTAGGAATCATAAAAAAATTAAAAATATGAACAGAAACCCAGACAGGGCTGGTGTTCACAAAATATACTGTAGTGAAATTCATTACGCCGTCAAGCATATAAATAACGTCAGGCTGTCTCAAATGGCTAAAGTTTGATATAGATAACGGTATCTAATTTTTAAGCGAATTCTTTATCCGATAACCGAAGGGGGTAAGCAGAGTGCTTTATGAAGTGATAAAATATATAGCAGTATAATGGATTAGTTCATACTAAAATCCAACGGAAAGCTAACACCCAGCGGAAGAATGATGACTGAGTTTTATAACAATTTGAAAGTTAAAGAATTTATTAAGGAAGACGCAAAACAAAAGTTACAACCCCCATCAATGTATAAGGTTGTTCTTAACAATGACGATTATACGCCCATGGAGTTTGTGGTTGACGTATTGCGAAAGTTCTTTTCTTATGATGTTGAACGAGCAACGCAACTAATGCTGGATGTCCATTATAAAGGGAAAGCAGTTTGCGGAATTTATACGGCAGAGGTCGCAGAAACTAAAGCTGCGCAAGTGAACATGTATGCTAAGGAGCACGAGCATCCGTTACTTTGCACGCTAGAAAAGGTCTGATCTGGCTCACTGATTTTAGGAGGAGATGCTTATGCTCAATCAAGAACTGGAGCTTAGTCTCAATATTGCTTTCGCCAAAGCAAGGGATAATAGACATGAATTTATGACCGTAGAACACCTATTGCTGGCGTTGTTAAGCAACACATCAGCGCGGGAAGCTTTGGAGGCTTGTAAAGTCGATCTGGCGATGTTACGCCAGGAATTGGAAAGTTTTATTGCCCAAACAACCCCTTTGTTATCTGAAAATGATGACAGAGATACACAACCTACATTAAGTTTTCAGCGTGTATTGCAACGAGCAGTATTTCATGTTCAGTCTTCAGGGCGCTCAGAAGTTTCTGGGGCAAATGTTCTGGTTGCCATTTTCAGTGAACAGGAATCTCAGGCTGCTTATTTGCTGCGTAAACATGATGTCAGCCGCTTGGATGTTGTAAATTTCATTTCTCATGGAACACGTAAAGATGAGCCTGATCATGATTCTCACCACAGTATTAATCCCGTTCAAGAAGAACAGATAATCAGCGAAGATAGGCTGGAGAATTTTACAGCTAACCTGAATCAATTGGCACAAAAAGGTCAGATCGATCCACTCGTCGGGCGTCAGCATGAATTGGAGAGAACTGTTCAGGTACTTTGCCGTCGTCGCAAGAATAACCCACTGTTCGTAGGTGAGTCTGGTGTTGGTAAAACTGCCATTGCAGAAGGGCTTGCATGGCGTATTGTACAAAAAGATGTTCCTGACGTTATGCTGGGCTGTACTATCTATTCCTTAGATATTGGTTCACTGCTGGCTGGTACAAAGTATCGTGGTGATTTTGAGAAGCGCTTCAAATCATTGTTAAAAACCTTAGAGCAAGACAGCAAAAGCATTCTCTTTATTGACGAAATCCATACTATTATTGGCGCTGGTGCAGCTTCTGGTGGGCAAGTGGATGCAGCCAATCTTATTAAACCTTTGTTGTCCAGTGGACGGATCCGGGTAATTGGTTCGACGACCTATCACGAGTTCAGCAATATTTTTGAAAAAGATAGGGCGCTAGCTCGTCGATTCCAGAAAATTGATATTCTTGAACCTTCGCCAGAGGAAACGATACAAATTATCAATGGGTTACGTGCTAAGTATGAAGCGCACCATGATGTTCGCTATACGGCAAAAGCTATTCGCGCCGCAGTTGAGTTATCTGTGAAATATATTACAGATCGCCATTTACCGGATAAAGCTATTGATGTTATTGATGAAGCGGGAGCAAGAACAAGATTAATTCCGGTCAGCCGTCGTAAGAAAACAATCAACGTTGCTGATATTGAATCTGTTGTAGCTCGTATTGCCCGCGTTCCAGAAAAAACTGTGTCGGCCAGCGATAAAGATGTATTGAGAACGCTGGATGATCGTTTGAAGATGTTGGTCTTTGGTCAGAATAGAGCCATTGGTGCATTGACGGAAGCGATTAAAATGAGCCGGGCTGGGTTGGGGCAGGAACATAAGCCAGTGGGGTCTTTCCTGTTTGCCGGGCCTACAGGGGTCGGTAAAACGGAAGTTACGGTTCAGCTTGCTAAGGTATTGAATGTCAAATTGCTGCGATTTGATATGTCGGAATACATGGAACGCCATACTGTCAGTCGATTGATTGGTGCTCCGCCAGGTTATGTGGGATATGATCAGGGAGGATTATTGACCGACTCAATTATCAAACATCCTCATTCTGTACTGTTGCTGGATGAGATTGAAAAAGCCCATCCTGATGTATTTAATCTGTTGTTACAGGTTATGGATAATGGCACATTGACCGATAATAATGGCCGCAAGGCGGATTACCGCAATGTTATTTTAGTGATGACAACCAATGCAGGAGTACGTGAGACTCAGCGTAAATCCATTGGTTTCTCTGAGCAAGATAACAGCATAGATGGAATGGAAGAAATTAAACGGATCTTCACGCCTGAATTCCGCAATCGACTTGATGGCATAATTTGGTTTGATGCACTTTCCTCTGAAGTTATTCAGCAAGTTGTTGATAAATTTATTGTTGAATTACAAGCTCAGCTGGATGAAAAAGGAGTTTCTCTTGAAATCAGTGCAGGTGCCCGTCAGTGGTTATGTGACAAAGGCTATGATAGGGCTATGGGAGCACGTCCTATGGCTCGTATTATTCAAGATAATCTGAAGAAACCACTGGCAAATGAACTACTATTTGGCTCTTTAATACATGGTGGCTCCGTCAAGATTAATCTTGATAAAGTTAAACAAGTATTAACATACGATTTTAAAAGCTCACAGAAATCAAGTAAAAAGAGATCAGAAGATGCCGTGTTATAAGTAAATTATAGGAATTGGCATTAAAACCAGAGTCACACCACAGGTGCTATTGAATAAACATCACCTGTGGTGTTCAAGTTACTTAATTAGCGGCTACGGAAGGTGATACGACCTTTGTCCGTGTCATATGTAGTTAGCTCAACAGTAACCTTGTCTCCAGTCAGGATGCGGATATAGTTTTTACGCATTTTTCCTGAAATGTGAGCAGTAATGACGTGTCCGTTCTCTAATTCAACACGGAACACGGTGTTTGGCAGTGTTTCTAACACAGTACCTTGCATTTCAACGTTTTCTTCTTTGGCCATCTAATCCTCTAAATGTAACAACCATAAGTTTTTAATCGGCAAGATAATGCCGAAAAACCATCATCATGTAAAGGAATGTCGTATTTTAAGCCATCATTTTAGGCCTGATAGATAGTGACATTCCCACCGTAAACAGCATTAATCCTTAAGGGGTAATGATAAATCAAGCACCTGAGTAGACCAGCAGCCTGATTGTAGTGGCTGGTCTCGTAACTGGTAAAGATGCTGGAGAAATTCTTCCCTTGGAATATTTTTGGCACCCAATGATTCTGTATGATGGTTTAATACCTGACAATCAAACAGTTGGCCACCATGACGTAAAAAGTGGTGATAAAATGCTATAAAAGCGCACTTGGATGCATTCTCCATTCGGCTAAACATCGATTCACCGCAAAATAATGCACCTACACAAACGCCATATAAACCGCCCACCAACCGGTGCTTATGCCAGACTTCAATTGAATGGGCCAAACCTTTGTGATGCAGGGTTTGGTAACCTCTCTGAACTTCCGAACCGATCCAGGTACCTTCTGGCCGTTGGGCGCAACTATACATTACTCTATCGAAAGCATAGTTTACCGTAATTTGATAAATATGTTTGCGAATAAAACGACGTAATGTTCGGCCCGTATGCAATTCCCCAGGAATTAATACAGCCCGAGGATCTGGAGACCACCATAAAGGAGGCTCGTTGGGCGAATACCACGGAAAAATTCCCTCATTATAAGCCACTTTTAAACGTTCTGCACTCATATCTCCACCAAATGCCAGCAAACCATTGGGTTCAGCCAAGGCATTGTTTGGATGAGGGAATTCGTATGAAATATCCAGCTGAGCTATTGACATAAAGCGTGTCACTCCTGCCCAGAGTAATTTTGTCGCTGATAAAATTGGTAATAACGCCCTTGTTGAGCCAGCAGAACGTCATGTTTGCCTTGCTCAATAATGCGTCCCCCATCCATAACACAGATCCGATCCATATGTTGTAAGCCCGTTAGTCGGTGGGTAACAGTAATCAGTGTCTTGTTTTGGCAGCTATGGCGTAGCAGCGATAAGATTTGTTGCTCAGTATCCGCGTCAAGTCCTTCAGTTGGTTCATCAAGAAGCATTAAAGGAGCATCATGTAACAATGCTCTGGCAATTCCTAATCTGCGTTGCTCTCCACCAGAAAGCTGGCGTCCGCCTTCGCCCATCCAACAGTTTAGATTTTCATCATTATCCAGCAAGTTTCCTAAACCTACCTTCTTCAATATGGTTATTAATTCATTATCACTGGCATCTGGTTTTGCCAATAAAAGATTTTCGCGCAGGGTATGGCTGAATATATGTATTCTCTGGGGAACGATAGACATCATTGAGCGCAATGTTGTCTCATCATAGCGGGAAATAGGTTTCTGATTTAGTTGAATCTCACCGTTATTGACATCCCATGCACGGGTCAATAGCTGTAAAAGCGTCGATTTACCACATCCTGTTTTTCCCAATAAAGCAATATGTTCACCCGAGACCAAAGTGAGAGAAATATTTGTTAACACTGGCAGAGGTTGGTCAGGATAGGTGAAATCAATGTTTTTTATTTCAATTCTGATATCCCCATCTGTCTTAGGCCCATTAGCAGGGAAAGTAACTTCCGGCTTTTGATGCATTAATTGGGAAACACGAGTAGCGGATGAAATAACCTGCCCCATGTGCTGAAATGCTATGGTAACTGGCCCGAGGGCTTCAAAAGCAGCAAGGGTACAGAATGTAAATAGAGCTATTAATGCCCCTGGCTGGTTCTTTTCCCCCACACCGCCGGCTGCTAGCCAAAGCATCAGCGTTACCGCTATACCTGTGGAGAAAATCATAATTGCCTGCGAAAGCCCGGTTAAATTGGCCTGTTTTTGCTGACTCTTCAGCCAATCATATTCAACTTCTACCATAGATTGACGAAAACGTTTGAGTGCTCCGAATACGGTCAATTCAGCCTGCCCCTGTAAGGCACTAGTCAGTAATGTACGATATTGGGCCCGTTGTAAGGTGATGTTTTTGCCATAGGGTTTACCGGCGTGGTAAAACACGAAAGGCAATATCAACAGCAGCCCTAACATAATACTGCCGAGAATATAGGCGAGCGAGACATCAAGGAACCCGAAGCCAAATGTCAGTACTAAAATTACGACAAACGCGGCGAGAACAGGGGAAATAACGCGCAGATAGAGATGATCCAACGTTTCGACATCAGCAACGAGCCTGTTTAACAATTCACCTTGACGAAAACGGGCAATTCCTCCCGGAGAAAGTGGCAGAATTTTTTGAAAAGCAAAAACGCGTAAATGTGCCAGAACACGGAAAGTTGCATCATGGCTGACAAGACGTTCACCATAGCGGCCAGCAGTGCGGAAAATGGCAGCCCCACGAACACCAGCAGCAGGTAGCATATAGTTAAACGTATACAACCCCGAAAATCCCGCCAGAGCTGTGCCGGCAAGGAACCATCCGGAAAGTGTCAACAGGCCAATGCTGGCTAACAGGGTTACAATCGCCAATACCATTCCTAAACTAATGAGAAACCAGTGGCGACGGTAGAGGGCGAGAAAGGGGAGTAATATACGCATGGTTAAAGCTCCACACTGCGGTGAGACAACAGACGGAAAAATGCACCTTGAGATCGGCTTAAACTCTGATAATCACCTGTTTCAATCAATAGTCCATTCTCCATTACCCAGATCTGGTCATATTCCAGAGTTTCTTCTAACAAGTGAGTAACTAATAGGGTGGTTTGTTGATAGGCGGCTTGATTTAAGGCCATCATCACGCGCTGTTCACTATGGGCATCAAGGCTGGCGGCAGGTTCATCCAATAATAATAATTGACTGGGATTTAATAATGCCCTTGCTACCGCGATACGTTGAGCTTGCCCGACAGACAGACGAGCCGCATTGTCACTAATTACCGTATTGACGCCATCTGGTAGCGCGTGAACAAACTCATCAACATAAGCTTGTTTCATCACATCATTGATTTGTTCTTGTGTTGCAACATATTGACCGAGACGGATATTATCTAACAGAGTCTGCTCTGGCAGATGAGGATTCTGACCAACCCAACTCAAACACTCACGCCATTTAGTGAAATCAAGTTCACGCAGTTCAATACCATTGATTTTCAGTGAGCCATGATAAGGCAAAAACCCCAGCAACAGATTGATCAACGAACTTTTGCCAGCACCACTTTTGCCAACCAGCGCGATTCGCTGATGTTCATCAATCGTAAAATTCAAAGGACCAGCAAGACGGTGACCATCGTGAGACAAAATCACCAATTCGTTGGCTTCAATAGCCACTGATTTTTCATCAGGTAGCTTTTTTTGGCCGCTGATAACAGCCTGTTCTCCATCACTGCTGAGTAGGGTGAAAAGTGATTCAGCCGCTCCAATTGCCTGGGCTTTTGCGTGATAAAATGTCCCAAGATCCCGTAAAGGCTGAAAAAATTCAGGTGCGAGGATCAGTGCAAGGAAGCCGGAAAACAGTGTGACGCCCATTCCGTAGCTGCCAAAGTGCAGTTCTCCCAGATAGGAAAAACCAAAATAAACGGCAACAACGGCAATGGAAACCGCAGCAAAAAACTCCAATACAGCTGAAGATAAGAATGCCATGCGCAGCACTTCCATTGTTCTGCGGCGGAAATTTTCTGTTGATTGAGTAATCTGCTTAACTTCAGCTTCTCCCCGGTGGAATAAGCGTAAAGTTTCCAGACCCCGTAAACGATCGAGGAAGTTGCCGCTTAAACGGCTGAGTGCAACAAAATTTCGTTGGTTAGCATCTGCTGCACCTAATCCTACCAGAGCCATAAATAGGGGAATCAATGGTGCGGTCACAAGCAAAATCAACCCAGCTGCCCAATTAACCGGAAACACGGTAATCAGAATTAACATTGGGATCATGGCGGCCAGAGTCATTTGGGGCAGGTAGCGAGAATAGAAATCCTGCATATCTTCGATTTGTTCCAGAATAATGGTCGCCCAACTGCCGGCTGGTTTCCCCTTAACCCATACTGGTCCCAACTTTTCCAATTTATCTAAAACCATACTGCGAATTTGCTGGCGTACAACTTTGCCACAGATAAAACCCACACGTTCCCGGACGGCATTGATGATTGCACGAAATATAAAGGCAGCTACCAGCATCAGAAACTGATTGATGAGGTTTTCACGGGGAACATTATCCATAATCAGGGCTTGAAGGATTGAGGCTAAAAGCCAGGCTTGAGAAATGATCAGTAATCCACCGATCAGCCCTAGTATCATGGATAGACGAAGCCACCGTCGGGCTGGGGCACTTTGTTGTCTCAGCCATCGAACAAGTTCAGATTGTCTTGTTTTGTCCATAAGAAAAATTTCTGATTAGCAGGTGATGATACGAAATATCAAAACAAACCTTATGTTACTTATTTAAAAGCGCTATTGAAATAGCGCTTTTAAGGAGGATGGATTACTTGGTTGCCAAACCATCAAGAAAACGTTCAGCATCCAGCGCAGCCATACAGCCTGTACCGGCGGAAGTGATTGCTTGACGATATATATGATCCATCACATCTCCGGCGGCAAAAATGCCCGGAATGGAGGTTTGGGTAGCATTACCGTGCAATCCAGACTGGACTTTGATATATCCATTTTCCAGTTCAAGCTGCCCGTCAAAGATACCTGTATTTGGGCTATGACCGATGGCGATGAAAACACCAGCGACATCCAGTTCTTCGGTATTGCTGCTTTTCGTATCGCGAAGGCGGACCCCCGTAACCCCCATATCGTCACCCTGAACTTCATCCAAAGTTCGATCGATATGCAGAATGATATTACCGCTTTTCACTTTTTCCATCATACGGTCTATCAAGATTTTTTCTGAACGGAAAGTATCACGGCGGTGAATCAAGTGGACTTCAGAGGCAATGTTTGCCAAATAAAGTGCTTCTTCAACAGCCGTATTACCACCACCAACGACGGCAACTTTCTGTTTGCGATAGAAAAAACCATCACATGTTGCACAAGCGGATACACCCCGGCCTTTGAAAGCTTCTTCGGAAGGCAATCCTAGATAACGGGCAGAAGCACCTGTCGCTATGATCAACGCATCACAAGTATATTCCTGATCATCCCCATATAAACGGAGTGGTTTGTTTGAGAAATCAACTTTCTTAATATGGTCAGAAATCATCTCAGTTTGAAATTTCTCAGCATGCTGGAACATACGCTCCATCAAGTCTGGACCAGTAAGCCCTTCAGGATCACCGGGCCAGTTTTCAACCTCAGTCGTGGTGGTCAATTGGCCGCCTTTTTCAATCCCAGTAATGAGAACCGGATTTAGATTAGCGCGGGCTGCATAAACGGCAGCGGTATAACCAGCAGGACCTGAGCCAAGAATGATGAGTTTACTGTGTTTGGCTGTGCTCATGAATACCTCATTTCCATTATCTCATATTGCGAATTTAGGGATTGTAGGAGAAATAATAAGTTAAAAAAAGCGATTATCAGATAAAATATTCATGTTATTAACGATTTTACCGATAGATAGTAACTATGATGTGATCGAAATGTAAGGGGGAATTGTTTAACCTTCTGAATCGAACATCATTTATACATTTAAGATATGAAACCAGTTATTTGAACGTCTTACTGAAAATTTGTTTGGTATGTTGTTCTGGTTTTCGCTCATTTACTTTGACAATCGGCTGTGCATTTGCGAAAACATCTGTGTAAGAGATAATTATCTACCTCGCTAATCAATTGTTTCTATAGAATAGACAAATTGAGGTGGATAATTTTCTCATAGAATATTAAAAATTGCCGTTAAGCTACTTTCTGAAAGACATTGTGTTTTGGGAGATAATATACTGGAAAATGGTGTTCTGGTTAATCGAACGCTGGAAAACCACATACTGGGAAATTGTAGTAGGCCTCAAAACTTGGTTACAGATTGGGCTTTACCTTTGAAGACATCTTTTCCAGCTCAGTTGCTTCAAAGAGATAGGGAAAAGTTATGGGTGTAGGAATATAGAGAGAGAGCAATAAGATGATTGATAATAAGAAGCGTCCAGGAAAAGATCTTGATCGTATAGATCGCAATATCCTTAATGAGTTGCAAAAAGACGGTCGTATTTCTAACGTGGAGTTATCCAAACGTGTTGGTCTGTCACCGACACCTTGTCTGGAACGTGTACGTCGTTTGGAGCGCCAGGGCTTTATCTCTGGTTATACAGCTTTGCTGAATCCTCACTATCTGGATGCATCGTTGCTGGTATTCGTTGAAATTACGCTGAACCGTGGAGCAACAGATGTGTTTGAACAATTCAATACGGCTGTCCAGAAATTAGAAGAAATCCAAGAATGTCATTTGGTCTCTGGTGATTTTGACTACTTGCTGAAAACGCGCGTACCAGATATGTCCGCATATCGTAAATTACTCGGTGAAACCCTGTTGCGTCTTCCGGGGGTTAACGATACGCGTACTTATGTCGTTATGGAAGAAGTGAAACAGAGTAATCGCCTAGTGATTAAGACTCGTTAAGCTTTTGTCTAAAATGTACAGATGCAAAACAGGAAAAACTTAGGTACACTCCTGTTTATGCATACAGTTTCAACGCTGAGCTATCCTCAGCGTTGTTCCGTTTAATCAACAGGAAAACCTGGAGAGTCTTTCTTGAACCAGGAATATACAGAAGACAAACGTGTTAAGTTAAAGAAAATAAGCAGTGGCCGCCGGCTTCTGGAAGCCGTTCTGTTGGTAATTGCTATTTGTGCTGTGTACTTGATGATAACGCTCATTAGCTTTCACCCATCCGATCCAAGCTGGTCACAAACTTCATGGCATGAACCCATCCACAATTGGGGTGGAAGCGTAGGTGCCTGGTTGTCAGACACGCTGTTCTCGGCATTTGGTATTCTTGCCTATGCAGTCCCGCCGTTAATGTTTTTAGGTTGTTGGAATGCTTTCCGTCAGAAAGATAGGCAAGAGTACGTTGATTTTTTTACCCTCGCATTACGTGTTATCGGCGCTTTAGCCTTGGTACTGACTTCATGTGGCTTGGCAGCACTCAATATTGATGATTTGGATGATTTTGCTGCCGGTGGTGTTGTGGGTAATTTATTCAGTAATGCGATTCTGCCTTGGTTCAATATACTTAGTGCAACATTAGCCCTGCTTGGTATTTGGGCGGTTGGTTTTATTTTGTTTACGGGTTGGTCATGGCTCACCATTGCAGAAAAGATTGGTGCAATCATTCTGGATTCTATAAGTTTTATGGTAAACCGCAGTCGTAATGCATCAGAATATGACCGTAATGAGTTGGAAGATGAATATTCAACCAGTGAGCATCAACGAGCCGAACATATTGACCAAAATGAACTGGCTGAGACAACGATTGAAACAGAAGCGGTAAGCGCAGACGAAGATGATGTGTTGTTGACTGCTCCAACAGTAATTGAATTAGCAAATACAGATTCAGCATTACCTACTGCTTCAACTTCCTCTAAAACAGAATTTATTGAGAAAACACAGGAAAAGAGTTCTCCTGAGCATATCTCCGTACAGACAGTACCAACACAAACTGTGTTACCAGAAATGCCTGAGCAATCATTCAGCAGTAGCAGTGATGAACACATACCGCAATCAGTAATACAACCAGGGGCAACTTCGTCAGAACCTGTACAAACTGAAATAACGCATAATGCAAAAGATGAGCAAGAGGAAGAGTCTGTTCGTTATTTATTTGAATTACCAAACGATTATCAATCAAATTCAGAACCAGACAATCTTTCGTCAGTTATTGCTGATACTGACAGTACCAACCTGAAAAATACGGTTGCGGATATTGCCGGCATTTCTGCTATAACGAAAAATCCTCAGATTAAACAGGGTATTGGCCCTGAAATGCCACGCCCTAATCCTGTCAGGATACCTACACGTCGTGAATTGTATGGTATTAAAGTGCCTTCTCATCGTTTGGCGGAACATCTGCAACGGGAAGAAAAAGAAAAGCAGAATGAACTGATCGCAGAAACTCATGAACAAGACATGGATGAGCAACAGCAAAATATGTTGCGTCAGCAATTTCTTGAACAACAACGTGAACGTTATGGCAATAATTTTGAGACAGAAAGTAGAGAAGCACGCGAGGAAGCTGTATCTTTATATCGGCAACCAACAGTAACTGTATTTACAGAACAGAATAATCTGGAAAATAGTGTAGATGAACAGGAAGCGCAGCAGGAAGAAGCGCTGCGAATGGCATTTGAGCAACAGCAGAGTGAGCGTTATCAAATGAACCAACCTGTTATTTCAACACACATTTCAGAACAAGATGAAGGAGCTGAGTTAAATTATTCTCCTCAGGTTGATGATCTTGATAAATCTGAATCAACTGAGCCTGCATTCAGAGTACCAGAGCCATTGATT
This sequence comes from Xenorhabdus sp. Sc-CR9, assembly GCF_963897815.1. Classification (NCBI taxonomy): domain Bacteria; kingdom Pseudomonadati; phylum Pseudomonadota; class Gammaproteobacteria; order Enterobacterales; family Morganellaceae; genus Xenorhabdus; species Xenorhabdus sp. Sc-CR9. The sequence continues at coordinate 79,244 of NZ_CAWQTY010000167.1, read as the reverse complement.
CAACAAGAGACTCAGGAGAAAAAAATAGTTCCTGCCCCTGCTTCCCATGAATCGGGAATTCAGCATACTCTTGCGCAGCAACCGCAGCAACCGCAGCAACCGCAGCAACCGCAGCAACCGCAGCAACCGCAGCAACCGCAGCAACCGCAGCAACCGCAGCAAGACAGCTTGTTCCATCCATTTTTGATGCGCAATGATCAGCCATTGCCGAAACCAACAACACCTATGCCTTCTTTAGACCTTTTGGCTAAGCCGCCAATAGAAGAAGAACCTGTCGATATGTTTGTTCTAGAACAAACCTCTCGTTTGATTGAATCGCGTCTAAATGATTATCGCGTCAAAGCAGATGTTGTTGGATTTTCGCCTGGTCCTGTGATTACAAGGTTTGAGCTGGACTTGGCGCCGGGTGTCAAGGCTTCCCGCATATCTAACTTATCACGTGACCTTGCCCGCTCTCTTTCCGCAGTAGCTGTCCGTATTGTGGAAGTTATCCCCGGGAAACCTTATGTCGGGTTGGAATTGCCCAATAAAAAGCGCCAAACAGTTTACCTGAGGGAAGTACTGGATTGCGATAAATTCAGGGACAATCCATCGCCGTTGACTATTGTTCTTGGAAAAGACATTGCAGGGCAACCTGTTGTGGCTGATTTGGGTAAAATGCCTCACTTACTTGTTGCAGGGACAACGGGTTCGGGCAAATCGGTGGGGGTTAACGCCATGATCCTCAGTATCCTGTATAAAGCGAAACCGGAAGATGTTCGTTTTATCATGATAGATCCGAAAATGCTTGAATTATCAGTGTATGAAGGAATTCCGCACTTATTGACTGAAGTTGTCACTGATATGAAAGATGCGGCCAACGCCTTGCGCTGGTGTGTGAATGAAATGGAACGACGTTACAAACTGATGTCAGCTTTGGGTGTGCGTAATCTCGCTGGTTATAACGACAAGATCAAACAAGCGGAAAATATGGGACGGCCAATCCCTGATCCGTTCTGGAAACCGGGAGATAGTATGGATGCAACGCATCCTATGCTGAAAAAAGAGCCTTATATCGTCGTTATGGTTGATGAGTTTGCAGACCTGATAATGACAGTCGGGAAGAAAGTGGAAGAACTGATTGCCCGTTTGGCTCAGAAAGCGCGTGCAGCAGGTATTCACTTGGTGCTGGCAACACAGCGTCCTTCTGTTGACATCATTACGGGATTGATTAAAGCCAATATTCCAACACGTATTGCATTTACAGTGTCCAGTAAAATCGATTCTCGTACCATTCTTGATCAAGGTGGTGCAGAATCATTGCTTGGCATGGGAGATATGCTTTATTTGGCACCAAATTCTTCCATTCCTGTGCGTGTTCATGGTGCATTTGTCCGTGACCAAGAGGTTCATGAAGTCGTTAATGACTGGAAAGCTCGTGGGCGTCCTCAATATATTGATAGTATTATCAAGGGCGGAGAAGATGGTGATGGCGGCTTAGGGTTTGATAGCGATGAAGAGCTGGATACTTTGTTTGATCAAGCAGTTGAATTTGTGGTTGAAAAGCGCCGTGTTTCCATTTCGGGCGTGCAACGTCAATTCCGTATCGGATATAACCGGGCGGCTAGGATTGTCGAACAAATGGAAGCACAGCAGATTGTCAGTACACCCGGACATAATGGCAACCGTGAAGTTTTGGCACCTCCGCCACACGAACATTAATTAATGCTGTTAAATGCAATGCAGTATCAGCCACTGATGCTGGCAATAATACGAATTGAAGGTACTCGCACATGAAAAAACTGATGTTGATTGGTTGTCTGATGATGGGTGTGAGCGTAGGTTCTGCATGGGCTGATGCTACGCAAGATCTGCAAGGGCGTTTAGGAAAAGTAAATAGTTTTCATGCTGGTTTTACTCAAACAGTGACTAGCAATGATGGGGCTACAATCCAAAAAGGGGAAGGAGAACTTTGGATCAAACGCCCTAATTTATTTAACTGGCACATGACTTCGCCTGATGAAAGTGTTTTGGTTTCTGATGGTAAAACTCTGTGGTTTTATAACCCTTTTGTCGAACAAGTAACGGCAAACTGGTTAAAAGATGCAACGGGGAATACACCATTTATGTTGATTGCCCGTAATGATCCCGCAGATTGGAAACAGTACAAAATTGCACAAAATGGTAATCATTTTGAGCTGACTCCGAATAATGCCAATGGTAACTTGAACCACTTTTCAATTACTGTAACACCAGAGGGAACTATCCAGAAATTTACGGCGGTTGAACAGGATGGGCAAAAAAGCGCTTATCAATTGCAAAAGCAGCAAAATACCAGCGTAAATGCGGATAAATTCAAATTTACAGTACCAGATGGTGTTACGCTGGATGATCAGCGCCAGTGAGGTTTAAGTGAATAATCTTTCACTCGATTTTTCACAAAATGAATTTCAGCCACTGGCCGCAAGAATGCGTCCAGTCACATTAGATCATTACATTGGGCAGCAGCATTTATTGGCAGAAGGCAAACCTTTGCCAAAAGCGATCCGGGCTGGTCACCTTCATTCCATGATTTTGTGGGGGCCACCAGGAACAGGAAAGACAACGCTGGCTGAAATAATTGGTTATTACGCCCAAGCTGATATCGAACGAATCTCGGCAGTGACATCCGGCATTAAAGAAATCCGTGAATCAATAGAAAAAGCACGCCAAAACCGGAATGCAGGTCGCAGAACCATCTTATTTGTCGATGAAGTTCATCGATTTAATAAAAGCCAGCAGGATGCATTTTTACCACATATTGAAGATGGAACGATCACCTTTATTGGTGCAACGACAGAAAATCCTTCTTTCGAATTAAATTCAGCCTTGTTATCACGGGCGCGAGTTTATTTATTGAAATCTCTCTCGACGACAGAGATTGAGCAAGTGCTTATTCAGGCTATGAACGATAAAGAACGAGGGGTTGGCGGGCAAAAGATTGTATTACCGGATGATACCCGCCAAATGATTGCTGAACTTGTCGCTGGAGACGCTCGCCGCTCACTGAATTTGCTGGAAATGATGTCAGATATGGCAGAAGTGGATCGGCACGATCAGAGAGTTCTGACACTTGAACTACTAAAAGAAGTCAGTGGGGAGAGAAGTGCACGCTTTGATAATAAAGGTGATCGGTATTACGATTTAATTTCTGCCCTGCATAAAGCAATCCGTGGTTCAGCACCTGATGCCGCACTTTACTGGTATGCCCGAATCATTACCGCAGGTGGTGATCCACTTTATATTGCTCGCCGGTTACTGGCGATTGCTTCTGAAGATGTTGGTAATGCCGATCCACGCGGAATGCAGGTCGCAATTGCTGCATGGGACTGTTTTACACGAGTAGGACCGGCGGAAGGAGAGAGAGCGATTGCACAGGCAATTGTGTATCTTGCTTGCGCACCGAAAAGTAATGCGGTTTATACCGCATTCAATGCGGCAATGGCGGACGCAAAAAATAAACCGGATTATGATGTGCCTATCCATCTGCGTAATGCACCGACGAAACTGATGAAGGAAATGGGCGTGGGTGAAGCATATCGCTATGCTCATGATGAACCGAATGCGTATGCTGCCGGTGAAGTTTATTTCCCACCTGAAATGCAACAAACACGTTATTATTATCCGGTCACCAGAGGGCTGGAAGGGAAGATTGGTGAGAAATTAAACTGGTTGCTGGAACAGGATCAAAATAGCCCGATAAAACGCTATCGTTAATCTTATTGATACGGTAAGGTTTATATCCAATAGATTTCACTACGTTATTCTCAATAACAAGTATCTCAATAACAACTTTTCAATAACAACAAACACAGGACTAGCATGCTCGATCCAAATATGCTGCGTAATGAGCTAGACGCAGTCGCCGAAAAACTGGCTCGCAGGGGTTATACCCTTGATGTGGAGATGCTGCGCAAACTAGAAGAGCGCCGCAAAGTTTTACAAGTTGAAACTGAAACCCTGCAGGCAGAACGTAATTCCCGATCGAAGGCTATTGGTGCAGCGAAAGCCCGTGGTGAAGATATTGAACCACTGCGTCAGGAAGTGAATCAGTTGGGAGAAAAGCTGGATTCAGCAAAAGCTGAACTGGAAACATTGCAGACTGAAATTCGTCATATTGCTTTAAGTATGCCGAATATTCCTGACGATTCCTCCCCTGACGGGAAAGATGACAGCGATAATCTGGAAATCAGCCGTTGGGGCGAACCACGCCAGTATGCTTTTGAAATTAAAGATCATGTATCGCTGGGTGAACTGAGCGGTGGTCTTGATTTTGCGGCAGCGGTTAAATTAACTGGCTCACGTTTCGTGGTTATGAAAGGTCAGATTGCTCGTCTGCACCGTGCTATCGCACAGTTCATGCTGGATTTACATACTGAACAACATGGTTATTTGGAAACCTATGTACCTTATTTGGTTAACCACGATTCTTTGTACGGTACGGGGCAATTACCTAAATTTGGTGAAGATTTGTTTCATACCAGACCGTTGGAAGAAGAATCTGCCAGTAACTATGCTTTGATCCCGACTGCGGAAGTGCCTGTTACTAACTTGGTTCGTGATGAAATTCTGGATGAAAGCGAATTACCATTGAAAATGACTGCCCATACACCTTGCTTCCGTTCTGAAGCGGGTTCTTATGGCCGTGATACCCGTGGTCTGATCCGTATGCACCAGTTTGATAAAGTTGAACTGGTTCAGATTGCCCATCCAGAAAAATCTATGGAAGCACTGGAGGAATTGACGGGTCATGCAGAAAAAGTATTGCAGTTGTTGAACCTGCCATACCGCAAAATGCTGCTGTGTACTGGTGATATGGGTGCAAGTGCAAGAAAAACTTACGATCTGGAAGTTTGGTTGCCAGCACAGAATACTTACCGTGAAATCTCATCTTGCTCGAATGTGTGGGATTTTCAGGCCCGCCGTATGCAAGCACGTTTCCGTTCGAAGGACAACCAAAAACCACAGTTGGTACATACACTGAATGGTTCTGGACTGGCGGTAGGCCGTACTTTAGTTGCTGTGATGGAAAACTATCAGCAGGCAGATGGACGTATCGCAATTCCAGAAGTATTGCGTCCTTATATGAACGGATTGGAATACATCGGTTAATAACCTATACCCAGTGAATTTTGAGCTGAAGCTCGGAAAACGAAGGGTGTATATTTTTAGTAAAAAAGCGCTGAGTGTGAAGTAACGGCGCTTTTTTATGAATATATCCCAATGCCTTAATTTTTCATGACCATTTCATCCTTCTTTATTTCATGTAAATAAAAAACATTGCGATAAGAAGAATAATGGCTTGCCATACGGAGTGGTGTAGTAAATAAAAGCCCTAATAATAAAGGAAGGGAAGAAACGAAAATCAAAAGATTAATGAAGAAAAAGAATAGTAATGCACCTAAGAGGTTTTTACATATGCTATTTAAACTGGTTGAAAGTGCTTTTTTTACACTAAAATTATTCAACATAATCAATGTAGGAGCGAACCAAGAATATGCAGTAGATAAAAACAAAGCAATTATGATAGAAAATAAAGATAAAAATGATAAGGATGATTCATCTACGGAAATGGTTGAATCGTAGTTTCTATATAAAGAAATTGAATACATATCATCAAAAACAACTTGAAATAAATCATCACCATCGATAAGTGCAGCAGAGATATACCCCAATGATTTTATTCCGCAAACAACTATTCCTATTAAAAATAATGAACCACATTTATGTCGAAAACCATAAAAAAGCCGTTTTAATTCGAATTTATCTGTGATTCTTTGGTTTTCACATATAGAGATAATTCCGGCGATAAATAGAGGATCTAGTAGACTGGAAAGGATAAACCCAAGATAAGGAATTAGCATAATGCCAAAATTGATAGTACTATAAATAATCCCCATTAACACCCACATACCAAGTTTAGGTGATATAAAGTCCCAGGCATCGCCTATCGAGCCGATAGCTGTACTTACTTTAATTTTTTGCCCATCGGGAATGAAAATATCGTTATCTGAATCATTGGATGATTTTTCTGAATTTGGTTTGATACTTTGTGCATCCATTATTTTTTACTTCCATTATTAATAAAATAGAAAAGCGCTATTTATAGCGCTTTTTGCATTATAGATATCTATTCACAAGTAATTAACTGATTATGGTAGATTTTTCCTTATTTTCTTCTGGGGCATAAAAAATGCTGCGGTAGCTGGTGTAACAGGTGATCATATACATAGGCATGGTGATAAATAGGCCTAAGAATAATGGGATTACGGAAATAAGCAGCAAAATTCCCATTAATAAGAAAAAGATAAAACCACCGAATAGATTTTTCTTTACTGCGCTCAGGCTCATGGATACTGCTTCACCAAATTTTAAACCGTTAATGATGATCAGGGAAGGGGCAAACCAGCTAAATGCAGTAGCAACCATTATGAAAACGTATAAAATAAGAAATGCGAATAATAAAGTGGAGAGACTGCCTAATACGAATGCTGGATCTGCATTTTCTGCAGATAAGATTAATTGTATTATGCTGGTACCGCCAACAATAACAGCAGCAATTACACCAAGTATATAGATACCAAAGAAAAGTCCACCAACAGCAACTAATGAACCTAGCTTATTTTTAAAACCATAGAAGATTAGCTCTATATCAAACTCACCAGTGATGCGTTGTTGTTCAGCCGCGGCGATGAAACCGGCAAAAAAGACTGAACTAAATAGCATGCTAAAGATACCGAGGAAAGGAAGGAACTGTACAATGATTAGAATGGCTAAGTAAATTAAGCCCATCAGTATCCATCTCATTGGTTGTGCTTTAAATACTCCCCAAGCACTACCTATCCACTCTGTAGCTGCCCCAGCTCCAACGGCACGACCGCCAGGAATGAATACATTTTTCTCTTTTTTCAGAGAAACATTACTTTCCCCTGAATTGAAATTAATATCTTGAGTGTCCATTTTTTTCCGATTTATCTCATTTATTGACTGTTTTTGAATTGGTTTTTCTCTATCACTATCTCCATAAATACAAGCTCATAGAGAGAACGATAGAATTATTATATAAAAATTATTAATCAACAAGCATTAATTGAGATTCTTATCTACAGATTAGTGTGTAATTTATATCGATATCAAGAGGTATATTGAAGTACGTTTTGATTGTAATAATGTAATTTTGGTTTAATTATCTGACCTATTTGGATATAAGGTAAATTATTTCATTTTTAATATGAGAATATGTATATTTTTGGATAGAAATTTCTTTACTTGATGTCAATAACAAATGCCAGTATTTAGAACAGGTAAATTGTGTTGATTTTTTAATGTTATAGTTAATTTGTGTTATTAATTGAAAGCTCAATTTTTCTGTAAGTTGATCTATATCGGTCTAGTTCAGTCTGACATAGTTTAAATTATTCTGAAGTTATCCAATAAGTTAAATATATTATTTCTTTTTTATTGTATATAAATATCTTAATCGAATTAAAGTGTTGACAAAAAATATTAGATTTAAGTTATCAAATTTTTCTTCGAAAAAAAACTGGTCTCAATTTATTGAAAACCAGTTTTTACTGAAATTAAGCAATTTCTTATTTGAGTATTAGTGCAGGAAGATGAAAGTCTAATAAATCACATGGTGTCCATAACTATTCAGAATTTCTTTTACCCTATCCATTGTTTCTTTTGAGGGAGGGTGAACATCTTCTAATTTATATTCTTCACCCATGGCAATCCATTTATGCTTGCCCAACTCGTGATAAGGTAATAATTCAATTTTTTCAATGTTTTTCATGCGCTTGATGAATTCACCAAGCAAATGGACAGAGTTATCGTCATCTGACCAGCCGGGAACGACAACATAGCGAATCCAGGTTTTTTGATTTCGTTTTGCCAGATATCGGGCAAATTCGAGAGTTCGATGATTAGAAACGCCGACTAATTTCTGGTGGATATCATCGTTAATTTGTTTTAAATCCAGCATAACAAGATCAGTATCGTCCATTAGCTCATCGATCACCGGATCATAACGGCGGACAAAGCCATTGGTATCTAAACAGGTATGAATTCCTTCCGCATGGCAGGCTCTGAACCAGTCACGGACAAACTCGGCCTGGAGAATTGCTTCGCCACCAGAAGCTGTGACTCCACCACCTGAAGCATTCATAAAATGACGATAGGTCGTCGCTTCTTTTACTAACTCTTCAACAGTGACCGTTTTTCCACCATGAGTATCCCAGGTATCGCGGTTATGGCAATAGAGACAACGCATTAGGCAACCCTGGAAAAACGTGATAAAACGGATACCCGGGCCATCAACGGTTCCACAAGATTCAAAAGAGTGGATACGACCAAGTACGGACATGAAAGGATTTCTCCAAAAACTGACAAGTATTAAAGGCCCCAGTTATTAAGGGGCCTTTAGTGTATGTCATTTCATTTCAATGGAAAATAATGACATTTTGAGGTAACACAGCTCTGTTTAACGCTACTCTCACATGCTTAGCCATTACATTGTTTTGGTGAAGGTACGGGTGATAACGTCTCTTTGTTGCTCTTTAGTCAAAGAGTTAAACCGTACCGCGTAGCCTGATACACGGATAGTCAACTGAGGATATTTCTCAGGATTTTCCATTGCATCCAGTAACATTTCCCGATTCATGACGTTAATGTTCAGATGCTGACCGCCTTCAATATCTGCTTCATGATGGAAATAACCATCCATCAGACCTGCCAGATTGGCTTTACGGACATCATCATCTTTACCCAGTGCATTAGGTATGATGGAGAAAGTGTATGAGATACCATCTTTAGCATACGCAAATGGCAACTTAGCCACTGAAGTCAGTGACGCTACAGCGCCTTTCTGGTCACGCCCATGCATCGGGTTAGCGCCTGGTCCGAATGGTGCGCCAGCACGACGTCCATCAGGAGTGTTACCTGTTTTCTTACCATAAACCACATTAGAGGTAATGGTGAGTACAGACTGAGTTGGAGAGGCATTGCGATATGTTTGCAGTTTCTGGATTTTTTTCATGAAGCGTTCAACCAGATCACAAGCGATATCATCGACACGTGAATCGTTGTTACCAAATTGTGGGTATTCTCCTTCAATATTGAAATCAACGGCCAAGCCATCTTCATCACGGATTGGAGAAACTTTTGCATATTTAATCGCAGACAGTGAGTCAGCAGCAACGGATAACCCTGCGATACCACATGCCATGGTACGGAATACGTCACGATCATGCAGTGCCATCAACGAGGCTTCATAACTGTATTTGTCATGCATATAGTGAATGATATTCAGGGCGGTGACATATTGTTTTGCCAGCCAATCCATGAAGTGATCCATGCGATCCATAACTTTGTCGTAATTCAGCACGGCATCTCTCATTGGCTCTTCTTTCGGACCAACCTGCATTTTCATTTTTTCATCCATACCGCCGTTGATGGCATACAGCATGGTTTTTGCAAGGTTCGCTCGGGCACCGAAGAACTGCATTTGTTTACCGACAATCATTGGGCTGACACAACATGCGATAGCATAATCATCGCTGTTGAAATCAGGCCGCATTAAGTCATCGTTTTCATACTGCAGAGAAGAAGTATCGATAGAGACTTTTGCCGCAAATTTTTTGAAGCTAATTGGCAGCTTTTCAGACCACAGAATAGTCATGTTGGGTTCTGGTGATGGTCCCATGGTGTACAGCGTGTTCAGGAAACGGAAGCTGTTTTTGGTCACCAGAGTACGACCGTCCAAGCCCATACCTGCCAATGATTCGGTTGCCCAGATTGGATCACCAGAGAACAGTTCATCGTATTCAGGAGTGCGCAGGAAACGTACCATACGCAGTTTCATTACCAAATGGTCGATCAGCTCTTGAGCTTGTTGTTCAGTCAGTTTACCTGCTTGAATATCACGTTCAATATAGACATCCAGGAAGCTGGAAACACGGCCGAAAGACATTGCTGCACCATTTTGAGATTTAACAGCTGCCAGATAAGCGAAGTAAGTCCATTGTACCGCTTCTTTGGCATCAATCGCCGGATTGGAAATATCATAGCCATATTTAGCGGCCATCTCTTTTATTTGGCCGAGAGCACGGTGCTGTTCAACAAGCTCTTCACGCAAGCGGATAGTGGATTCCAGATCTTCACCGTTTTCCAATTTTTCTTGCAGGGAAGTGAACTGGGCAAATTTATCATCACGCAGGAAGTCAATACCGTACAATGCGACACGACGATAATCACCGATGATGCGGCCACGGCCATAGGCATCTGGCAGACCAGTCAAAACACCCGATTTACGGCATTTCAGGATATCAGGAGTATAAACATCAAACACACCCTGATTATGGGTTTTGCGATAGTCAGTAAAAATTTGTTTCAGTTTTGGATCGAGATTGCGATTGTAGGCTTTGCAAGAACCTTCAACCATTTTAATGCCACCAAATGGAATAATGGCTCGTTTCAGAGGCGCTTCGGTTTGCAGGCCAACGATTTGTTCCAGATCTTTTTCAATATAACCAGCATCATGAGAGGTAATTGTAGATGCAACATCAGTATCAAAATCTACCGGTGCATGAGTGCGGTTTTCGATTTTGATACCTTCCATGACTTTTTCCCACAAAACATCTGTCGATTTTGTGGCGCCTGCAAGGAACGATTCGTCACCTTCATACGGGATATAATTTTTCTGGATGAAGTCACGAACGTCGACTTTATTCTGCCAGCTACCTTCGTTAAATCCTTGCCATGCAACAGAAAATTTTTCATTTAACTCGGACATGATACTTCTACCTTTTAACAGTGGAACTTTTAAGAAATCTGGCGTGGAGGCGAATTAATTCTTTTTGCCACCGCGTAAATAGATGATCCAATAAGTCAACCCAACCAATACAGCACCACCGATAATGTTACCTATCGTTACAGGGATCAGATTATCGGTAATAAAATTCGAAACGGTGAGTTGCGGAAACTGCTCGGGAGTAACTCCTACTTTCAGCCAGAATTCTTCAGGCGCGAAATTTTTGATGGTGATCCCGAACGGAATTAAAAATATGTTAGCGATACTGTGTTCAAAGCCACTGGCGACAAACATGCCAATTGGCAGTATCAGCGCGAATAGTTTATCGATCAGGCTGCGTCCGGCATAGCTCATCCAGACCGCAAGGCATACCATCAGATTAGCTAAAATGCCTAAACAAATCGCTTCAATAAAGGAATGGTGCATTTTATGATCAGCTGTTTGTAATACATTCAGCCCCCAGATACCATTGGCAACGGTATATTGTCCTGAGTACCAGATTAAGGCCACGAAAAACAGTGCGCCAATCAGATTACCAATATAAACGTTAATCCAGTTTTTTAGCATCTGTGACCAAGTAATACGCCCTGTCGCTTTTGAAATGATTGTCAGTACGGTAGAAGTGAAGAGATCGGCACCACATACAACCACCAGCATTAGGCCAAGAGAAAAGCAGAGTCCCCCCGTTAATTTTGCCAATCCATAAGGAATGGAAGAGGTTCCTGTTGTTGCCGTAATATAAAAAACAAAAGCAATGGAGATAAACACACCCGCCATGATTGCCGATAAGTAAGTCACTGCGGGGTGTTTATTGACTTTATATACACCACTATCATCAGCGATTTGTGCCATTACAGCAGGTGGAAATAAATTAAAAGGGTTGTCAGTTTTCATCCTAACACTCTCTTTATCCTTAATTAATATAGCACGCAATGATAGTAACAAACCGATACTGATCTGAATTTGATATGGATCATATTAGTCTTAAAGTCTGGTGAAATATGATGACCCGAATATGGCTTTTTGACTTTAATGTATTGATTTATATGTATAAAATATTTTTTAAAATCTATAAAAATATTTTATAGGGACAGATAGGGAGATTTCAGACATAAAAAGTAAAATAACAGGTTAAATTGTCATTTATTTGTTGTTTTAATATAAACTATATTTAACCTGAATTTTACTTTTAATAAACTTTAATCTAATCGTTTATTTATTTGCCCAAAATTTACGCTTGGCTTTTTGCAATTTTTCATAGGCATTCAATAATGCCTGATGTGCTGGTAATGATTTCAACTCTGAATCGATAGACCATAAACCGTAGAAACAGTTCTCTCCGGCAATAGCAGCGGAAGCTGCATCAACAGTATCCTGACCATACATTTTCACAAACACCTGATAATATTGTTCTGGTTTGCGATCCTCTTCTTGGGTCAATAACAATAAAGTTTGCAGGCAGCGGTAATAATTTGCTCGCTCAGCGGTGAAAATAGAAGTATTGAAATCTTGTGTCCATTCAACCCAAATCAGCGCTTGTTCCAGATCGTTACCAGCCAATGCCAGCATGGATTTCAATTCACCGATACGCAGGTTGCTCCAACCGTTATCTTTGCCCGCAGCAATTCCCAGCAATTCACGAATACGGGTGAAATCATCTAACCCCTCATCATCCAATTGTTCAAGGAAAGCGAGATATTCTTCTGGTTGCCATTGGCTTACCGGTAACGCCAGAATGGTATCACGAAGATGAGTTCCCATGGTGTTATTGGCAATATGCAGATCTTCAACTGGATAAATATCTGACATACCCGGGACCAGAATACGGCAGGCATAAACGCCAAGATGCTCATAATCAGCAATGTAGACGTCAGCATCCAGTGTATTGAAGATCCCCATCAAAGTGTCAAATTCTTCTTCTGTTGTTCCGCTGAAATTCCAGTCAGCAAACTCATAATCAGCATCTTGTTTAAATAGATCCCAACTGATCGCGCCGCTTGAATCAATAAAGTGAGTTTCCAGATTAGTATGCTCAGAAACTTCTTCATCATCGAAACTGGGTGGAGTGAAGACATCCAGATCTTTCAGGCTGCGCCCTTGCAGCAACTCTGTGACAGTACGTTCCAGTGCAACGCCAAAATCAGGATGGGCACCAAAGGATGCAAAGCAAGTTCCATTATTCGGATTGAGTAATACAACGCAAATGACCGGGAATTGGCCGCCGAGTGAAGCATCGTAGCAATAAATCGGGAAGCCTTCTTCCTGCAATTTATTGACGGACTCAACTACGCTAGGGTAGCGGTTCATAACGTCTTGTGGGATTTCAGGCAAGCTGATGAGTTCTGCAATAATGCGGTTTTTCACATAGCGTTCGAACACTTCAGATAATCCCTGAACGCGCGCTTCGTTAATGGTATTACCGGCTGACATACCATTTGAAACATACAGGTTTCCGATAATGTTCATCGGAATATAAATAGTTTGATTATCTGACTGACGAGAGAATGGCAGGGCGCAGATCCCGCGATCTTCATTGCCTGATTGAAGATCAATCAATTGGCTGGCATTGAGGGCATTGTCTGGGTTGTAAAAATGATGGAGACGTTCGTCTAAAATGCCTTCTGGCAGGGAATCATCTTCTGGTAATGGAAACCATTTTTCATTTGGATAATAAATAAATTCACCATTGGCTACCGCATCGCCAAGATAAAAATCAGCAAAGAAATAATTTGTCGATAAGCGCTCAAAATATTCTCCCAGCGCAGAAGCCAAAGCGGCTTTCTTGCTGGCACCTTTGCCATTAGTAAAGCACAGTGGGCAATCGCGATCACGGATATGTACTGACCAAACATTAGGGACAGGATTCAGCCAAGAGGCTTCTTCGATATTAAAACCAAGGGATACCAGCTTGTCTTGGAAACGGTTAATGGAGTCTTCTAATGCGGCATCTTTGCCCGGGATATAGGTTTGCGTCATCGTAATTCACTTCAATTCATGTTAGAAGCCATATATCATACGGCGTTTTTTTTGTCCGCTCTATCAATTCCCAAAAATTATTGTTAATTAGAGTTTATTTATTCTTGCTTTACATAATAAAATAGTTTTTTTACAAGAGGTTAAATAATGAAAAAGACTAAAAAAACAGCAATAGCCGGTTTTCTGGCTTTAGTTAGTGGTTCTGCTTTCGCTTTGCCAAGCATTACTGTTTTAGCAACAGGGGGTACAATTGCCGGAGGCGGTGAATCCGCAACTCAATCTAGTTATACTGCGGGTAAAGTGGGAGTTGATTCTCTGTTAAACGCTGTGCCAGCTATCAAGAATATTGCTGATCTGAAAGGTGAACAGGTTGTCAGCATCGGTTCTCAGGACATGAACGATCAAGTTTGGCTGACTTTGGCGAAAAAAATCAATTCAGACTGTGATAAAACTGATGGCTTTGTTATCACTCACGGCACTGACACTATGGAAGAAACTGCTTACTTCCTCGATTTGACGACTCAGTGTCAGAAACCTATCGTGATGGTTGGCGCAATGCGCCCATCGACTGCTCTGGGTGCTGATGGCCCATTGAACCTGTACAATGCAGTTGTTGTTGCATCTGACAAGAACTCTGCAAACCGTGGCGTTCTGCTTGCGATGAATGATTCCGTTATTCATGGCCGTGATATCGCTAAATTGAGCACAACTGCAGTGCAGGCGTTCCAAGCTGTCAATTCAGGTGATCAGGGCTTTGTTCACAACGGTAAAGTCAACTATTACTCTGCGGCTCCTGTAAAAGCAAATAAAGCCGTGTTTGACGTTAGTCAACTGGATAAACTGCCAAAAGTTGGCATCGTTTATAACTACTCCAACGCGTCTGACCTGCCAGCAAAAGCGTTTATTGAAAACGGCTACCAAGGCGTGATCAGTGCAGGTGTAGGTAATGGCAACATCTATAAATCTATTCTTGATACTCTGACTAAGGCCGCTAAAGATGGTGTTGTTGTAGTTCGTTCCAGCCGTATTCCTTTCGGTTATACTACTCAGAATGCGGAAGTTAACGACAGCAAATACGGTTTTGTGGCTTCAGAGCGTTTGAATCCACAGAAAGCGCGTGTTCTTCTGCAATTGGCTCTGACCCAGACTAATGATGTAGAAAAAATTCAGGAAATGTTTTCTAAATATTAATTTCTGATTCAGGTATATATACAGAAAGACGTTTAAAAACGTCTTTCTGTACTAAAATATAAATATCAGTATTAGCAATTGGCTTTTCTATAGGCACACTTTCTTCTGTTAATTCATCTAATATGATTTCATGGTTCAGAGACATAATGGTACTTTCAGTGGGACCATAACAGTTTATTAAGTGTTGAGAAGGGAAAGAATGTAAAACTTAGCGTAAAAAATGTGGATTTAATACTTCACCACCTATGAGTAGATAACGTAAGTGACGAAATGCCTGAGGGCATGTATGAGCAATTAAATTAAATAGAGAGGTGGTCATAATCAGTATATTATAGAGTATATTGATTCATCATCAAAATCATTAGAAAAGGTTTTTATCATTGATGGAGTCATTATTATTGCTTTGTTAAGCTAGTTAAAATTAGCTTTATTTATATTATTAGTGACTGAGATTTTTTATTTTATTATGTTACTGGTTAATAAATAAGTAAATATAAAAGGTTTCTAAGATATTAAATATAATTTTATATTTATATTTATATTTATATTCCTAATTTAATGTGATATGTGGATTTTGTATCATGTATAATAAGTGAGGTTTTATTAATCTGAAATGGTTGTTTTTTTATTGGTTTTTCAATGTTTAACTATAAATAATGCTACCTAACAGCAAGCAAGTGATAGTTGATAACAATCTTTTAATAACCATTGCAGCGGCAGGGCGGGAGTGATAAAACCAATGTATCCGGTTTTATTGTATCCATTGATAGGGTGAAATTAATGAATCAGATATATAATTTCAGCGCTGGTCCAGCAATGTTGCCAGCAGAGGTATTACGTCGCGCAGAACAGGAGCTTTGCAATTGGCATAGTCTGGGAACATCGGTGATGGAAATCAGCCACCGCAGCAAAGAGTTTATTGCAGTGGCATCTGAAGCAGAAAAAGATCTACGCGATTTGTTAGCGATACCTGGGAATTACAAGGTGCTGTTTTGTCACGGTGGAGCTCGTGGGCAATTCTCGGCATTACCTCTGAATTTACTTGGTAACAAATCGACAGCAGATTATATCGTTAGTGGTTATTGGTCTGAATGTGCTGCGAAAGAAGCAGAAAAATATTGCACACCAAACGTTATAGATATCAGGACTGAATCGGATGGCATTAACAGTGTAAAACCGATGAGTGAATGGGTCTTGAGTAGTGATGCTGCTTATGTCCATTATTGTCCTAATGAAACCATTGAAGGTACAGCTATTTTTGAAGAACCTAATTTTGGCGATGATAAAATTGTGATTGCCGATTACTCTTCAACGATTCTTTCCTCGCCAATTGATGTGAGCCGTTACGGTGTTATTTATGCTGGAGCACAAAAAAATATTGGACCTGCGGGAATTACAGTTGTTATTATTCGCGAAGATCTGCTGGGCCAGGCTCATAAACATACGCCATCTATTCTGGATTACACTGTGCAGGCTAAAGCGGATTCTATGTATAACACGCCACCGACATTTGCATGGTATCTCTCTGGTATGGTATTTAAATGGCTGAAAGAGCAAGGCGGCTTACAAGAAATCAGCAAACGTAATCTTGCGAAAGCAGAATTTCTCTACCGTGCCATTGATAGCAGTCATTTGTATATCAACCACGTTGCTCCTCAAAATCGCTCTATCATGAATATCCCATTCCAATTATCCAATCCTGAGCTGGATAGCAAGTTTTTGGAGGAGGCCTATTCCAATGGGCTGCATGCTTTGAAAGGGCATAAAGTTGCCGGTGGTGCCCGGGCTTCCATTTATAATGCTATGCCATATGAAGGTGTAAAAGCATTGGTTGAATTTATGGCTGATTTTGAACGTCGCAACGGATAATAATGTTTTTATCATCGGGAGGATAAAACCTCCCGATATTAAAATTTTTGTTTTAATCTAAAAATTCAAATTAAAGATAATATTACCCGGTAAATTTCTGAGCCATGGCCGGAAAGATGAAGGGTAGAATGTATTAAAAACCGGAGACTCATCTCTATTATGCAATTCCTGACGTTACAACCTATTTCTCGTATTAATGGAACAATTAATTTACCCGGCTCTAAAAGTGTTTCCAATCGTGCCTTATTACTCGCTGCTTTTGCCAAAGGAACAACTCGGCTGACCAATTTATTGGACAGTGATGATATTCGTTACATGCTCAATGCCTTGACTGCATTGGATATTTCTTATCGTCTCTCTGCCGATCGTACTGTTTGTGAAATAGATGGTATGGGCGGGCATATCACAGGGAAAAGTGGTCTGGAATTGTTTCTGGGTAATGCGGGTACGGCAATGCGACCATTGGCGGCAGCGTTGTGTTTGGGAGATAACAACGTGGTTTTGACAGGGGAGCCACGGATGAAAGAGCGCCCAATTGGTCACTTAGTGGATGCATTACGCCAAGGTGGCGCGAAAATTGACTATCTCGAGCAGGAAAATTATCCGCCATTGCGTATTCAGGGCGGTTTTTCTGGAGGAAGAGTTACTGTTGATGGCAGTGTTTCCAGCCAATTTTTGACAGCTTTGCTGATGATGGCACCACTGGCAGTGAACAATACGGAAATTCATATCCAAGGTGATCTGGTTTCTAAACCATATATTGATATTACGCTGGCACTGATGAAAAGTTTCGGCGTAACGGTAGAAAATCACCAATATCAGATTTTTTACATTAAAGGACAGCAGCAATACTTATCACCTGGGCAGTATTTGGTAGAAGGCGACGCTTCATCGGCATCTTATTTTCTGGCAGCGGCAGCGATTAAAGGTGGAACAGTCCGTGTCACAGGCATTGGCAAGAATAGTCTGCAAGGGGATACTAAGTTTGCAAATGTATTGGAACAGATGGGAGCAACGATCCGCTGGGGTGACGATTTCGTCGAATGTGAACGCAGTACATTGACAGGTATAGATATGGACATGAATGCTATTCCTGATGCGGCAATGACCATTGCAACAACTGCGCTGTTTGCACAAGGTGAAACTGTTATCCGCAATATTTATAACTGGCGGGTGAAGGAAACGGATCGGCTCAATGCAATGGCAACTGAATTACGTAAAGTAGGGGCCGAAGTGGAAGAAGGCCACGATTATATTCGTGTCATACCGCCAAAAAAGCTCAACCATGCTGAAATTGAAACTTATAACGACCATCGAGTAGCGATGTGTTTCTCGTTGGTGGCGCTGTCAAATACGCCTGTCACAATTCTTGACCCGGGCTGTACAGCAAAAACATTTCCAGATTATTTCAATCAGCTTGAAAAACTCAGCCAATATACACAATAGCCAGAAATAAATAGGTTTTTACAGGGTTATTCATGCTGAAAAAATATTCCATCATGAAAATTTGGGATAATTATGTCGCGCCTGTTTCGCTCATTTGCTGAGTGCGTATAATAAGACAGATTTTCATTGCTTATTAATTAAGCAGCTACCTGCATTCGGTAGATGACCTGTTGGTTATGCGAATGTTATGCGAAAAGGAGGATAATGATGGCGGCAATAGCCCCAGTAATAACCGTTGATGGGCCAAGTGGTGCTGGCAAGGGAACACTATGTCAGGCATTGGCTGAAGCGTTAAATTGGCAATTACTTGATTCAGGTGCCATTTATCGTGTGTTGGCACTGGCTGCCATCCACCATCAGGTGGATATCCAGTCTGAAGACGCTTTGGTTCCTCTGGCTGCAAATCTGGATGTTCGTTTTGTGCCTGCAAATGGTGAACTCCGGGTGATTTTGGAAGGTGAAGACGTCAGTAATGAAATACGGACTGAAACTGTCGGAAATACGGCTTCACAGGCAGCAACATTTCCACGTGTCCGTGAAGCGCTCCTGCGCCGGCAGCGGGCTTTCCGCATTACACCAGGTCTGATTGCGGATGGTCGTGACATGGGAACCGTCGTGTTTCCTGATGCCCCAGTAAAAATTTTTCTTGATGCGAGCGCGGAAGAACGTGCCCGTAGACGCATGTTACAGTTGCAGGAGAAAGGTTTTAGTGTTAACTTTGAACGCCTTTTGTCCGAAATACAAGAACGTGACTTCCGTGACCGAAATCGGGCATCTGCGCCATTAGTGCCTGCACAAGATGCATTAATCTTAGATTCGACTAGCATGTCTATCGAAGACGTGATTGATAAAGCACTGAATCATGCGAAAAACGCGCTGGAAATACCAGCATAATTGTTAATTTTCGCAAATGCGCTATTGCTGTAGCATATCAAGAAGATGTATATAGAATTCTGGTGTGTGGGTAGTGAAATATGCTGGCACACCAAAACACCCTGTAACAGGGATAAAGTTGCGGGGTATGTAAAACAACCCCATTTGGCTGGATGCTCAATGGACGTTAATTAAAAACCTTGAAGATCATTAACATGACAGAATCTTTTGCTCAACTCTTTGAAGAATCCCTACAGGTTATCGAAACTCGTCCAGGTGCAATCGTACGTGGTGTTGTAGTTGCTATTGATAAAGACGTTGTACTGGTTGACGCAGGTCTGAAATCAGAATCTGCAATTCCTGTAGAACAATTCAAAAATGCTCAAGGCGAGCTGGAAATCCAGGTCGGTGATGAAGTTGACGTAGCCCTGGATGCGGTAGAAGATGGTTTCGGTGAAACTATCCTGTCCCGTGAGAAAGCAAAACGTCACGAAGCATGGCTGATGCTGGAAAAAGCATACGAAGAAGCTGAAACTGTCACTGGTGTTATCAATGGCAAAGTAAAAGGCGGCTTTACTGTAGAATTGAACGGTATCCGTGCGTTCCTGCCAGGTTCACTGGTTGACGTTCGTCCTGTTCGTGACACTACTCACCTTGAAGGCAAAGAGCTTGAGTTCAAAGTCATCAAGCTGGATCAGAAACGCAACAACGTAGTTGTTTCTCGTCGTGCTGTTATCGAATCTGAAAACAGTGCTGAGCGTGATCAGCTGCTGGAAAACCTGCAAGAAGGCATGGAAGTTAAAGGTATCGTTAAGAACCTGACTGACTACGGTGCATTTGTTGATCTGGGCGGCGTTGATGGCCTGCTGCACATTACTGATATGGCTTGGAAACGTGTTAAACACCCAAGCGAAATCGTCAATGTGGGCGATGAAATCACAGTTAAAGTACTGAAATTCGATCGTGAGCGTACCCGTGTATCTCTGGGTCTGAAACAACTGGGCGAAGATCCATGGGTAGCTATCGCTAAGCGTTATCCAGAAAGTACTAAACTGACTGGTCGCGTAACTAACCTGACTGACTACGGCTGCTTCGTTGAAATCGAAGAAGGCGTTGAAGGTCTGGTACACGTTTCAGAAATGGACTGGACCAACAAAAACATCCACCCATCCAAAGTTGTTAACGTTGGTGACGTTGTGGAAGTTATGGTTCTGGATATCGACGAAGAACGTCGTCGTATCTCCTTGGGTCTGAAGCAGTGTAAATCCAACCCTTGGCAGCAATTTGCTGAGACTCACAACAAAAATGACCGTGTTGAAGGTAAAATCAAGTCTATCACTGACTTCGGTATCTTCATTGGTCTGGACGGCGGCATCGATGGTCTGGTTCACCTGTCTGACATCTCCTGGAACGTTGCAGGCGAAGAAGCAGTTCGTGAATATAAGAAAGGCGACGAAATCGCTGCTGTAGTTCTGCAAGTAGATGCAGAACGTGAGCGTATCTCTCTGGGCATCAAGCAACTGGCAGAAGATCCATTCAACAATTACCTGTCTGTAAACAAAAAAGGTGCAATTGTTAATGGTAAAGTGACTGCTGTTGACACAAAAGGTGCTACAGTTGAATTAGCTGACGGCGTTGAAGGTTACCTGCGTGCATCAGAAGCTTCTCGTGACCGCATTGAAGATGCAACTCAAGTTCTGAACGTTGGCGATGAAGTTGAAGCTAAATATGTTGGCGTTGATCGCAAAAACCGCGTAATCAACCTGTCTGTTCGTGCGAAAGACGAAGCTGATGAAAAAGATGCTATCGCTTCTGTGAACAAGCAAGAAGATTCAAACTTCGCTAACAACGCAATGGCTGAAGCTTTCAAAGCAGCTAAAGGCGAATAATCTAAGTCAATAACGGCGGGTAATATTATCTGAAATGGCAATATTACCCGAATACGGTAGTTTAGGGAGGTACTATGACCAAGTCTGAATTAATTGAAAGACTTGCAGAGCAACAATCTCACATGCCAGCTAAAGCCGTTGAAGATTCAGTGAAAGAAATGCTTGATCATATGGCAGAAACATTAGCCGCAGGTGAACGTATTGAAGTTCGCGGATTCGGCAGTTTTTCTCTTCACTACCGCGCTCCGCGTGTGGGTCGTAACCCAAAAACGGGTGATAAAGTGGAATTGGACGGTAAATACGTTCCTCATTTTAAACCTGGTAAAGAGTTGCGTGACCGCGTGAATATCTATAGCGATAGCTAAGATAAGTTATTACTTAATTAAACTAACGGCACCTTAGGGTGCCGTTTTTTGTGATGATAACTGTAATTCTATGAATCGTTTCTTTTTCGTTATAGTTGATTTGCGAAGCGATTCCATAATAGCATTTATCTGACTGGCAGCTGTTCCTATTATCAAATAATCTCCTCTGCGTGAATGGGATATCAGCACAGAGGTGTGAATGGATGCAGTCTATAATCTCTTACTATTTTATTTATTTCTTCTCTATCTGGCAAAAATCACCACCTGTTATCAGTTTAAATTTGGTGGCGTTAGCCGTTGTGTCGGGAATCTTTCCTTTATTATTCCTTGTAGAGCTTCCTCAACAAAACGTTATTCAATATCTGATTTTTCTTGCATTTTTCTTATTATTTTTTCCTTATAAATTTGTCCGAATAATAGCAATAGGATTATGGGCATTTATTTTCGGAAGCTGGCATGGTAACCAGATATTGGAGCAAATAACGTATTTCAGTGAAACTTCCCGTACAGCAACCGTCATGGTTGATAATGTATCGTTAGGCACTAAAACAGAGGAGAATAGACAGAAGATATATTACCGTATTCGATTAATTGAAAGTAATGGTAGATATATTTTCCCCGCTTTATATGCGTCGGTGTCATGGAATTCCCAAAAAGAACTGTGTGCAGGTCAGAAATGGCAAGTGACAATGAAACTGAGGTCTGTGCATGCTCAATTAAATCATGGTAGCTATGATAGCCAGCGATATGCGTTATCCATACGTCAGCCGTTGAATGGCAAAATTATTAAGGCAAAATTACTCGATGGGAGTTGTAGTCTCCGGCAAGATTTCATTGATAAATTGGCTCCTGAGATTCAGTCGATAAAACATGCGGGCATTGCATTAGCACTCTCTTTCGGTGAAAGGGCGTGGTTGGATAAATCAACTCGCTTACTGTTACAGCAGACTGGTATCGCACATTTGATGGCAATTTCAGGGCTGCATATTGCAATGGCGAGCTTATTTGGCTGGATTCTTGCGAGAGCGGCACAATTTTTCTTTCCAGCAAGATGGGTTGGGTTTCGTTTTCCAATAATAACGGGATGGTTGACTGCAATATTATATGGATGGTTATCTGGTTGGGGGATTCCCTCGGTTCGGGCAATATTGGGTTTAACATTATGGATTTATCTGCGGTGTAAAAGTAGGTTTTGTTTTTCATGGCAATGGGCTTTATGGAGTGCTGCCCTCATTTTACTTTTCGACCCCTTAGCAATACTTTCTGACAGTTTTTGGCTTTCATTTACTGCGGTTATGGCGTTGTTATTTTGGTTTCATTGGATGCCCTTGCCAGAGAAAATCCGTCATGGATGGAAATGGGTCTTATTGCGTGGATTGCACATGCAACTAGGAATGATGTTAATGTTGTTGCCGTTGCAGCTTTTGTTATTTCAGGGAATTAATATTGCATCATTAGTCGCGAATCTATGGGCTGTTCCGATAATTTCTTTTTTATCGGTACCATTAGTTATGTTAGGTTTGTCTTGTATTTTAATTCCGATTATCCAGCCAGTTTTATGGCTACTTGTTGATTACAGTATTTCGCTTGCTTTGGTTCCTTTACCTATTTTAGCGCGCCCATGGTTTGAAACTGGTCATTATCCTGTGGTTATGACGCTTGCAGGGTGGAGTTTTGTCGTGATTTGGCGTTTGGGTTGGTGGAAGTCTTATAGGTGGCTACTGGGTGCCTCAATCGGCATTATTGCCTGTTACTCGAAACCTACCCATGAATATCAATGGCGTTTTTCAATGCTGGATGTTGGACATGGGTTGGCTATAGTGATTGACAAAGGAGGGAAAGCGATCATTTTCGATACAGGAAATCGTTGGGAAACGGGTAGTATGGCTGAAAAAGTCATTGTGCCTTATTTACAATGGCATAGGTTAATACCAGAACAGATAATTCTGAGTCATGATCATTTGGATCATACGGGAGGTCTGGAGTATCTGAATGGAAGATATGCTGATATCCAAATTCGAAGCCCTTTTATGAATCAAAACCATTTACCTTGTGTTCGTGGTGAACAATGGACATGGCAGGGATTAAATTTCAAAGTCCTCTGGCCGCCACAAAAGGCAGCCACTGTCGGTAATAACCAATCTTGCGTGCTTCGCATTGATGATGGTAAACAGAGTCTATTACTGACGGGAGATTTGGAGAGACAGGGGGAATATCGCTTGTTGGAACTTGAAAATGACTCACTGAGGACAACTGTATTACAAGTTCCTCACCATGGGAGTAATACCTCTTCTACAGCCGTGTTTATACGTAATGCTATGCCTCAATATGCTTTGACTTCTGTTGCTCGCTATAGCCCATGGAAATTACCTTCAATAAAAGTGAAACAACGTTATAAAAATTCCGGAGTTCAATGGAGTAGCACCGCAGTTTCCGGTCAGATAACGGGATATTTTTATCGGGATCAGATTAAATTGGAAGGTTATCGACAACAAATAGTGTCACGGTGGTATCATCAGTGGTTTGGTATTCGCGGTGATCATGAGTAAAATGAGCCGCTATTTCTTTTGGTTTGGTAATTCAATAATGAATGATAAAGATCTTTCTACCTGGCAGACTTTTCGCCGATTGTGGCCGAACATCAAACCCTTTAAGGTCGGTCTGTTAGTCGCGGCGGTTGCGTTAATTATCAATGCTGCCGGTGATACATTAATGCTTTCCTTGTTGAAACCTTTGCTGGATGAGGGTTTTGGCAAGGCAGACATTAGTGTATTAAAGTGGATGCCACTGGTTGTGATCGGATTGATGTTTTTACGTGGCATATCTGGTTTTGTATCAAGTTATTGTATCTCTTGGGTATCAGGCAAAGTAGTCATGCAGATGCGCCGTCGTCTGTTCAACCATATGATGGGGATGCCAGTATCCTTTTTTGACCAGCAATCCACCGGAACTTTACTTTCTCGCATTACATATGATTCTGAACAGGTTGCTTCTTCTTCTTCTGGCGCATTAGTGACAGTTGTTAGGGAAGGGGCATCAATTATTGGCCTGTTTATACTGATGTTCTATTACAGCTGGGAGCTTTCCCTTATTTTGATTGTCATTGCGCCGCTCGTTGCAGGGGTTATTCGCCTTGTTTCCGTGCGCTTTCGCAACATCAGTAAAAATATGCAAAACAGCATGGGACTAGTGACTACCAGTGCAGAACAGATGCTGAAAGGGCATAAAGAAGTTTTAATTTTTGGTGGTCAGAAAGTTGAAACTGAACGCTTTAATAAAGTCAGTAACCACATGCGTCAACAAGGCATGAAAATGGTTTCTGCTGATTCTATTTCAGATCCGATTATTCAGATTATTGCCTCCTTTGCTCTGGCATTTATTCTATATGCAGCCAGTTTCCCTGAAATTATGGGCGCTTTGACCGCAGGGAAAATCACCGTTGTATTTTCATCCATGATTGCTCTGATGCGTCCATTGAAATCATTGACTAACGTTAATGCACAATTCCAGCGTGGTATGGCTGCTTGTCAGACTTTGTTTGCCATTTTGGATATGGAACAAGAGAAAGATGACGGGAAATTAGAAATCAAAAAGGCAAAAGGCAATATTGAATTCCGTGACACCACTTTCTGCTATCCGACTAAAGACCATCCTGCACTGAAAAAGGTTTCGATGACAATTTCGGCAGGAAAAACTGTTGCCTTGGTTGGGCGCTCTGGTTCAGGCAAATCGACTATTGCAAACCTTCTTACCCGTTTTTATGACGTGAATGAAGGCGGAATTATACTGGATGGCCATGATTTACGAGAATATACGTTGGCTTCACTACGTAATCAAATAGCCTTGGTATCGCAGAATGTGCATTTGTTCAATGATACGGTTGCCAACAATATTGCCTATGCCAGCGAAGGGCAGTTCAGTCGTGAAGAAATTGAACGCGCAGCGGAGATGGCTTATGCAATGGACTTTATCAAAAAACTTGATAATGGTCTCGATACAATGATTGGTGAAAATGGTGTCTTGCTTTCCGGCGGACAACGTCAGCGTATCGCCATTGCCCGTGCTTTATTACGTGATTCGCCAATTTTGATCTTGGATGAAGCAACTTCGGCATTGGATACAGAATCTGAGCGTGCTATCCAAGCAGCATTGGATGAATTGCAGAAAAACAGAACATCATTGGTTATTGCTCATCGCCTTTCTACCATCGAAAATGCTGATGAAATTATTGTCATTGAAGATGGCAATATTATCGAAAGAGGTAACCATGCTGTTTTGTTGGAAAATGAAGGTGCATATGCACAATTATATCGGATGCAGTTTGGCCAATGATTGAACGCATATGGTCAGGCCGCTCATGGCTTTACATTGCACTCTTGCCATTATCAGCCTTTTATGGGCTGATAAGCGGTTTGCTTCGTTTAAGTTATAAATTGGGGTTGAGCCGCTCTTGGAAAGCCCCAGTACCGGTTGTTGTGGTCGGTAATTTGACGGCAGGGGGAAATGGCAAAACACCTGTTGTTATCTGGTTGGTTGAACAATTGCAGATTAAAGGTTATCGAGTAGGCGTTGTTTCGCGTGGTTATGGTGGGAAATCTGAACACCACCCATTATTAGTTACAGACGAAGTAACAACAATACAAGCGGGAGATGAGCCGGTCTTAATTCACCGGCGCACCGGGGTTCCTGTTGCAGTTGCACCGAAACGAACGGATGCGGTTAAAGCATTGCTGGCACATGCCCCGGTTGATATCGTGATTACGGATGATGGCCTTCAACATTATGCCTTACAGCGTGATTATGAAATTGTAGTGATTGATGGGATCCGTCGTTTTGGCAATGGTTGTTGGTTACCCGCAGGCCCAATGCGTGAACTGGCGGGGCGCTTAAATACAGTCAATGCCATTATTGTCAATGGCGGGATACCGCAAACAGGCGAATTACCCATGGCTCTGAAAGGAGAATTAGCGGTTAATTTACTGACAGGTGAAACGCGAAAAGTCAGCGATATTCCAAATGGTATTGCAATGGCGGGGATTGGTCATCCGCCGCGTTTTTTTGCGACATTACAGCAATTGGGAGCCGACTTACAGAAAACTCATGCTTTTGCTGATCACCAATCTTATGAAAAATCACAATTATTGGCTTTGGCAGGGAATAATCAGAACTTGCTGATGACAGAAAAAGATGCAGTTAAATGTTTCCAGTTTGCCCAGCCCAATTGGTGGTATTTACCTGTATATGCTCATTTGCCGGAGAAAGAAGGGCAAAAAATATTGAATGAAATTTGCTCTTTGCTTCCTAGCTGAACATATGTACTTCCTGTAAATTTCAAGTTGTGTCTTTATTGACTGAATATCTGGAAGTTCAGGGATATAAATAATACTGAAATATTGTCGTAACACGGCAACCAGTATAAACAAAACAACAAGAGTTAACGGTGAGACATTGCTTGTGGTATTCTGAGCCGCATTGAATTTGAAGCCCGTCTTTTGGGGGATATATGGATCACCGTTTACTCGAAATTATCGCTTGTCCGGTATGTCATGGCAAGCTTAGTTACGATAAAGAAAACTTTGAACTGATTTGCAAACTTGACCGTCTCGCTTTTCCTGTCCGCGATGGTATTCCTGTACTGCTGGAAAATGAAGCACGTACTTTGCCTACAGAGGAAAACCAATAATCCATGTTTACCGTTATCATTCCAGCACGTTTTGCTTCAACACGTCTGCCAGGGAAACCACTGGCTGATATTCACGGCAAGCCAATGATTGTACGTGTAATGGAACGGACTGTTCGCTCCGGAGCTGAACGAGTGATTGTGGCGACAGATAACCAAGACGTTTTTGATGCAGTAATTGCCGCAGGTGGCGAAGCTTGCATGACAAATGAAAATCACCATTCAGGTACAGAACGTTTGGCTGAGGTTATTGATAAATACCAATTTGCTGATGATGAAATCATCGTAAATGTTCAGGGGGATGAGCCTCTTATTCCAGAACAGATCATCAAACAGGTGGCTGATAATCTGGCTGGCTGTGATGCTGGAATGGCAACACTTGCCGTACAGATCAAAGAGGTGGAAGAAGCGTTCAATCCTAATGCTGTTAAAGTTGTCATGGATGCGCAAGGTTATGCACTCTATTTTTCTCGCGCTACCATTCCATGGGAACGAGAGCGCTTTATGCAATCAAAAGAGTCGATTGGAAATGACTTCCTGCGTCATATTGGGATTTATGCGTATCGTGTCAGTTTTATCCGCCGTTATGTACAGTGGGCACCAAGCCCATTGGAAAATATAGAGATGCTTGAGCAATTACGTGTGCTTTGGTACGGTGAAAAAATTCATGTGGCAAAAGCATTGCAAGCACCTGGCGCAGGTGTTGATACACCGGAAGATCTGGATGCTGTAAGAAAAGTTTTTGCAGGGCTTTGATCTCTCTATCAGAGAAAGTATCAATTAAATCTGAGCTAAAAGAGAATGCGTTATTACGGCATTCTCTTTTTTTCAACAGTGTTCTTTCTCAATGTTATTTCTAATCTGATGATATTTTAACGATTTTTACTGAGAATCTTCTGATTTTTCAGTATCAATATCAACACCTTTTGGTTTAATTGTTTGCCAGATCCGACCTAATGTTTCATACCAAGCACGTTCTGTATGTGAAAAATAATAGGCTGAGGGGATATATTTCTCCCACGGATACAAAGGAGTTGTGACAGCCAATTGATTAGCAGGGGCTGCGATTGGGTGTAAACCACGTTGCTCAAAAAAACGCAGTGATCTTTTCATGTGATTAGCCGACGTAACAAGAATAAAAGATTGTTGCCCAACCACTTTTTCAACCTCAGCTGCTTCTTCTTCGGTATCCAAAGGTTTTTTTAATGCTATCGTGTCCTCTACAGGAATTCCTACAGATTGTGCTACCATAGCAGCAACTTCGGCACTGCTAATTGAATTAACGCCTTTACCGCCCGTGAAAATCATTTTAACGCCAGGATTAAGACGATATAACCGAATGCCTTCAGTCACCCTAGGCAAGCTATTACTAATAAGGTTAGCACTAGGTGCCCAATGGGAATTATAAGTGAAGCCACCACCAAGAACTACAATATACTTTATAGGTGTGGCCTGTGGTATGTCGGGTTCATAGCGCTGAACGTATTTCCCTTCAATAGGTAGTAAGAGTTTGTCCGCAACAGGCTGTAAACTCAATAAAAGTAATGCGAGCCAGCTCAGTGATAAAATGGTTTTGCCTGTTTTTTGCCAACGGGTGAACCACAGTAATATCAGGGCGGTGAAAGAGATAATAATAATCAACGGCAAAGGCATTAATAACGAGCCGATATACTTTTTTAACAGGAATAGCATTGACTGACCTTGATTTGGTTGAATTATAGTCGCGCAGGGTCGAATTTAAGACTAAAAGTAGTTAATTAAATGATTACTGTGCCAAAATAACAGTAGCAAAAATAGCAGTAGATAGCATAACTACTCAATAGATAAATTAAACTTAGCTTATAAGTGAGGCAATTTTTCATGCGGGATCGCAATTTCGATGATATTGCAGACAAATTTTCGCGTAATATTTACGGCACAACCAAGGGTAAAATCAGGCAAGCCGTTGTCTGGCAGGATATTAACGAATTGCTGAACCATTTGCCTCAACGCCCGTTACGCATTCTGGATGCGGGGGGCGGTGAAGGAAATATGGCTTGCCAATTGGCTGAATTAGGCCATCAGGTGATACTTTGTGATCTATCTGAAGAGATGGTTCAACGGGCAAAATACAACGCTGAGGAGCGTGGTGTTCTCCACCAGATGCAATTTATTCAAAGTTCAGTACAGGAAATTAATCAGCATATTGAACAGCCTGTCGATCTGATTCTATTCCATGCTGTATTGGAGTGGATTACCGACCAACAAGATGCAATAGAAACATTGGGAGATATAATAACGCCCGGTGGTGCACTCTCATTAATGTTTTATAATGCTAATGGGCTGGTTATGCGTAATGCCATCTTGGGTAATTTCCATTTAGCAACACCTAATATTCAGCGTCGCCGAAAACGTTCTCTATCGCCGCAAAACCCATTAATACCGGAACAGGTATATAAATGGCTGACTGAACTCAACATGGAAATAACGGGCAAGACAGGAGTGAGGGTTTTTCACGACTACTTGCAAAGCCGCCAATTACAGAACGCAGATTTTCCGGCGTTACTTGAACTTGAACAACGTTATTGCAGACAAGAGCCCTATATCAGCCTGGGGCGTTACATTCATGTAATGGCACGCAAGCCTACCTTAAAGAGCGAATTATGAGTGAATATTCCCAGACTGTTCCTGAACTTGTATCCTGGGCCAGAAAAAATGACTTTTCAATTTCGTTGCCACCAGAACGGCTGGCGTTTTTGATGGTGATTGCCGTATTAAACAGTGAACGGTTTGACGGTGAAATGAGTGAAGGAGAGCTGGTAGATGCTTTCCGTGAAGTATGTAAAGGCTTTGAGCAGACTTCTGAAGCGGTATCCGTCAGGGCAAATAATGCCATAAATGATATGGTCCGCCAGAAGTTACTTAATCGTTTTGCCAGTGAGCTGGCAGATGGCAATGCTATCTATCGTCTGACTCCATTAGGAATTGGTATTAGCGATTATTATATTCGCCAGCGTGAATTCTCCACGTTGCGTCTTTCCATGCAGCTATCTATCGTAGCCAACGAATTACATCGGGCGGCAGAAGCGGCCGAAGAAGACGGGGATGAATTCCATTGGCATCGAAATGTCTTTGCTCCGCTGAAATATTCTGTGGCTGAAATTTTTGACAGTATTGATATGTCCCAACGCCTGCTGGATGAACAGCAAAACAGTGTAAAAACGGATATCGCCGCGCTGCTTAATCAGGATTGGCAGGCTGCTATCGCTAACTGTGAACAGCTACTGTCTGAAACCTCGGGTACTCTGCGGGAGCTTCAGGACACATTGGAAGCAGCGGGTGACAAATTGCAGGCCAACCTATTGCGTATTCAGGATGCCAATATAAATGGCAGCGATTCTGAGCTGGTTGATAAGCTGGTCTTTGATCTACAAGGCAAACTGGATCGTATTATCAGCTGGGGACAGCAATCTATTGATTTATGGATAGGTTATGATCGTCACGTTCACAAATTTATCCGAACTGCCATTGATATGGATAAAAACCGGATTTTTGCCCAGCGCCTTCGCCAATCCATCCAACACTATTTTGACAATCCGTGGGCGTTGACCATTGCTAACGCAGAGCGCTTGCTGGATGTACGTGATGAAGAACTAACTTTGCGTAATGAAGAGGTAATGGGAGAATTACCGCCAGAAATGGAATATGAAGAGTTTAGTGAAATTAACGAACAGTTGGCTGAGATGGTGGAACAGGCACTGGCAGTTTACCAGCAGGCAAAACTTCCTCTGGATTTGGGCGCTGTAATGCGCGATTACCTCACTCAGTATCCACGTAAACGCCATTTTGATGTGGCGCGCCTGTTGGTGGATCAAGCGGTAAGGTTGGGCGTTGCAGAAGCGGATTTCTCTGGGTTGCCAGCGGAATGGTTAGCGATTAATGATTACGGAGCCAAGGTGCAGGCACATGTCATCGACACATATTGAACAAATTATGCCAGTAAAACTGGCTCAGGCATTATCCAATACACTTTTCCCTGAATTAGATAGTCAGCTTCGTGCTGGGCGTCACGTCAGTCTGGATGATCTTGATAATCACGCTTTTCTGATGGATTTTCAGGAAGAATTGGAAATGTTTTATGCGCGTTATAACGTCGAGTTAATCCGTGCACCAGAAGGTTTTTTCTATCTGCGTCCCCGTTCAACGACATTGATCCCGCGATCTGTCCTGTCTGAATTGGACATGATGGTAGGTAAGATCTTGTGTTACCTCTATCTCAGCCCAGAACGCTTGTCCAATCAGGGAATATTTACCTTTCAGGAGTTGTACGAAGAACTATTGTCGCTGGCCGATGAAAATAAGCTGATGAAAGTCCTGAATCACCGTTCTACAGGCTCCGATTTGGACAAACAGAAATTACAGGAAAAAGCACGAACCTCCTTAAACCGATTACGCCGTTTGGGAATGGTTTATTTCCTGCAAAATGACAGCAATAAATTTATGATTACTGAAGCCGTATTTCGCTTCGGTGCAGATGTACGCAGCGGTGACGACCCACGCGAAGCACAATTGCGGATGATCCGTAATGGTGAGGCCATTCCTGTGGAAGGGGAAGCACTGCAAAAAGAGAATGAGCATGAAGAAACATCAGGGCATTCAACAGACGATGTGGAGGGTGAGCAGTCATGATTGAACGCGGTAAATTTCGCTCACTGACGTTAGTTAACTGGAACGGCTTTTTTGCCAGAACGTTTGATCTTGACGAACTTGTGACGACCTTATCTGGTGGTAATGGAGCGGGTAAATCTACTACGATGGCAGCATTTGTGACCACGTTGATCCCTGATTTAACGCTACTCCACTTCCGCAATACCACAGAAGCAGGGGCAACCAGTGGCTCCCGTGATAAGGGGCTACATGGTAAATTGCGGGCAGGAGTCTGCTATTCCACATTGGATGTCGTGAATTCCCGCCATCAGAGAATTATTGCAGGGGTACGTTTACAACAAGTTGCTGGACGTGATCGCAAGGTTGATATCAAGCCGTTTATGATTCAGGGAATTCCTGCATCTATTCAGCCAACACAGTTATTAACTGAAAATATCGGCGAACGTCAGGCACGCGTTCTGCCCTTGAATGAACTGAAAGAACGCCTTGATGGAATGGAAGGTGTCCAGTTCAAACAATTTAACTCTATTACAGATTATCATGCTCTGATGTTTGATTTAGGGGTGATACCAAAACGTTTGCGTTCAGCAAGTGATCGCAGCAAGTTTTATCGCCTGATAGAAGCATCGCTATATGGTGGTATTTCCAGCGCCATTACCCGCTCACTGCGTGATTATCTACTGCCAGAAAACAGTGGAGTCAGAAAAGCGTTTCAGGATATGGAAGCCGCATTGCGTGAAAACCGCATTACACTGGAAGCTATCCGTGTTACGCAATCCGATCGTGATCTTTTCAAGCATCTCATCACAGAATCTACTGCCTATGTTTCTGCTGACTATATGCGTCATGCCAACGAACGCCGTGTTCATTTGGATGAATCATTGGCTTTGCGCAGTGAATTGTTTGGTAGCCGCCGTCAATTGGTAGCTGAGCAGTATCGTCATGTTGAAATGGCGAGAGAGCTGGCGGAACAAAGTGGTGCATCTTCTGATTTAGAAATGGATTATCAGGCGGCCAGCGATCATTTGAATCTGGTTCAGACAGCGATGCGTCAGAAGGAAAAAATTGATCGTTATCAATCAGATATCGAGGAGCTGACTTATCGGTTGGAAGAACAGGTCGAAGTTGTTGAAGAAGCAAAAGAACTTCAGGCGGAATATGAAACCTCATCTGAGGCAGCAGAACAGGAAGTTGATGAATTGAAAAGCCAGCTTGCTGATTATCAGCAAGCACTGGATGTTCAGCAAACTCGCGCAATTCAATATCAGCAGGCATTGCAAGCACTAGAACGAGCACGTGAGCTTTGCCAACTTCCAGAACTGGTAACCGAAAATGCCGATGAGTGGCAAGAAACTTACCAAGCCAAGGCACAGCAGGCGACTGAAACTTTGCTGGCATTAGAACAGAAGTTAAGTGTTGCTGACGCGGCTCACAGTCAGTTTGAGCAGGCTTATGAGCTGGTTAAAAATATTGTTGGTGAAGTGAGCCGCAGCGAAGCCTGGCAAGCAGCCCGTGAAGTATTGCGGGAATGGTCATCTCAACGCCATTTGTCTGATAGGGTTCAACCGTTGCGTATCCAATTGTCTGAATTGGAACAACGACTGAACAGTCAGCAAAATGCTGAGCGTTTACTGCAAGAATTCTGTAAGCGCCATAACCAGCAATATCAGGCGGAAGATTTAGAGACGCTACAGAGTGAATTAGAAGCCCAGTTGGAAGAATTAAGCCTGAGTGCCAACGAAAGCGGTGAACGCCGCATTCAGATGCGTCAGGAGTTTGAACAGCTGAAACAGAAGATTCAGGGATTGACAGCGCGTGCGCCAGTATGGTTGGCAGCACAGGAAGCCCTGAATCAGCTTTGTGAACAGAGTAATGAATCGCTCGAAAGTGGTCACGATGTCACTGAATACATGCAGCAATTGCTGGAGCAAGAACGAGAAATCACGGTTGAACGTGATGACGTAGCGGCTCAGAAACGTGAACTGGAAAAACAAATTGATCGCCTGAGCCAACCAAGTGGAGCAGAAGATGGTCGATTACTCGCATTAGCTGAACGTTTCGGTGGTGTTTTACTGTCAGAAATTTATGACGATATTACCCTTGATGATGCGCCTTATTTCTCTGCGCTGTATGGCCCTGCTCGTCATGCGATTGTTGTGCCTGATCTTTCATTGGTTCGTCCACTTTTGGAATCATTGGAAGATTGTCCGGAAGATCTCTATTTGATTGCGGGTGATCCGCAATCTTTCGATGACAGTGTATTCCACTTCGAAGAGCAGAACAGTGCAGTTCTGGTGAAATCATCTGATCGCCAGTGGCGTTATTCCCGCTATCCTGAAGTTCCCCTGTTTGGTCGGGCGGCAAGAGAAAATCGTCAGGAAGCACTCAGTCTTGAACGTGATACTCTGGCTGAACGTTATGCAACACTCTCATTTGATGTTCAAAAAACCCAGCGGACACATCAGGCTTTCAGCCGTTTTGTGGGTAAGCATCTGTCTGTTGCGTTTGATGATGATCCAGAGGCAGAAATTCGCAGCCTGAATCAACGCCGAACCGAGCTGGAGCGGGAATTATCTCAATTTGAGACCAAAACCCAGCAGCACCAACAAAAACTTGTTCAGGTTAAAGAAAGTCTGTCAGCGCTGAATCGCTTGATCCCACAAATGACAATCCTGTTGGATGAAACGTTGATTGATCGCGTGGACACTGTTCGTGAAGAAATGAATGAAGCGCAGGATGCAGCTCGATTTCTGCAACAGCACGGCAATGCATTGACTAAGCTCGAACCGTTGGTTTCTGTTTTGCAAAGCGATCCACAGCAACATGAACAGTTGCAGAAAGATTATGAGGCTGCGCAACATAGCCAGAATAGAGCTAAACAACAAGCTTTTGCTTTGACGGAAGTTGTACAGCGCCGTGCGCATTTCAGCTATAGCGATTCCGCAGGAATGCTCAGTGAAAACTCTGATCTAAACGACAAACTGCGTCAACGCCTTGAACACGCGGAATCGGATCGTAGGCGCGCACGTGAACAATTGCGCCAGCAGCAAGCACAATATGCTCAGTTCAGCCAAGTCTTGGCATCACTGAAAAGCTCTTATGACACTAAGCAGGATATGTTGAAAGAGCTTGAACAGGAGATGAAAGATATTGGTGTTCAGGCGGATGCTAATGCAGAAATTCGTGCGCGTGAACGTCGTGATCAGCTTCATGCTGCTGTAAATACTAACCGTTCCCGTATTAACCAGCTTGAGAAACAGATCGCATTCTGTGAAGCTGAAATGGAAAATCTCCAGAAGAAATTACGTAAATCTGAGCGTGATTACTATCAAAAGCGTGACCAAGTTGTTTCTTCAAAAGCGGGCTGGTGTGCTGTCATGCGCATGGTGAGAGACAACGGCGTTGAACGTCGCTTACATCGCCGCGAACTGGCCTATATGGAGGGTGATGATTTGCGTTCAATGTCGGATAAGGCATTGGGTGCATTGCGTCTGGCAGTAGCTGATAATGAACACCTGCGTGATGCGTTGCGCTTGTCTGAAGATCCGAAACGCCCTGAGCGAAAAATTCAATTCTTCGTTGCCGTTTACCAACATTTACGCGAACGTATTCGTCAGGATATCATCCGCACGGATGATCCAGTTGATGCGATCGAACAAATGGAAATTGAACTGGCGCGTTTGACTGAAGAATTAACAGCACGTGAGCAGAAATTAGCGATCAGTTCCAAGAGCGTAGCTAATATCATTCGCAAAACCATCCAACGTGAACAGAATCGCATTCGTATGTTAAATCAGGGATTGCAGGCGGTTTCCTTCGGACAGGTTGGCGGTGTGCGCCTGAATGTGAATGTGCGTGAAAGCCACTCTGTTTTGCTGGATGTGTTGTCCGAACAGCAGGAACAGCATCAGGATCTGTTCAACAGCCAGCGTTTGACCTTCTCAGAAGCGATGGCAAAACTGTATCAGCGCTTGAATCCACAAATGGATATGGGGCAACGTTTGCCACAGACTATTGGTGAAGAGTTGCTGGACTACCGTAACTATCTTGAATTAGACGTTGAAGTAAACCGTGGCTCGGATGGTTGGCTGAAAGCGGAAAGTGGGGCATTGTCTACCGGTGAGGCCATTGGTACGGGGATGTCTATTCTGGTCATGGTGGTACAGAGCTGGGAAGAGGAATCACGTCGTCTGCGTGGTAAAGACATTTCACCATGCCGCCTGTTGTTCCTTGATGAAGCTGCACGTTTGGATGCTAAATCCATCGCAACGTTGTTTGAGTTGTGTGAACGTTTACAAATGCAATTAATTATCGCTGCACCAGAGAATATCAGTCCGGAAAAAGGCACAACTTATAAATTGGTTCGTAAAATTTTCAATAATCAGGAACATGTACATGTTGTTGGATTACGTGGTTTCGGACAGGATGCCCCTGTGATAGAACAAACGCAACCTCAAATGCAGTCACAACCGATATTGGAAGAGTAATTTCATTATTAAGAGATACTGTTATTAAGAGGGGTCATAGTGAGACCCTTCTTGTATTATCTGAAAATGATGGGCCGATATTTAGTGATAGTAGTCGTTAAATCTGAGTATTAATCTGAAATATCAATAGAATATACTCTGACTAAAGGCACCAGAGGTGCCTTTTTCTTTTTTAAGGTCAGTATGCTCTAATTTATTATAGTGAATATTTTATTTTGTTGAGTGTCATTGCGTATGATTGTCTATCTATCTTAAGAAGTAATTATGTATATAATTACTACTATTCTTTTCTGATAAAATAGGGTGACTGAGAATTAGAATAAGTCATTGGACAGCTGCATAACATAATAAGATGAGGTGAACTCTTATGGCGAAGAACACGGTCAGGTTTCTGAAAGTTTCTTTTATCTGTAGCGCATTAGCGGTATCAGAGGGAACCTTTGCAAATCAACAAAATGGATTGATAACAAGTAATGTGCAAGAATTATCAGAGGAACAAAAAAAAGAAAATTTGACTGATTCAGTTGATAAGACTATTCCTATATCTTCCGGAACGTCTATTGATGAAAATCGAAAAAAATTACAAAATTGGTTGCCACAACAAATAAAACCGATATTCTTTGAACGGTTGGCAACATTATATACTGCTAATAATATGAAACCGCTATGGCAGGATAAAAAAACAATTCAACAGTTTGAAGAACAATTGATTGAATTATCATTAGCTGGTTTCCAGCCTCAATTTGAAAAATGGTTGATACAACTTCATTCACCTGAATTAAATGATATGGGACGAGATATTCTTTTGTCTGATGCTATGTTAGGTTATCTCCATTTTGTCAATGATGTTAAGAAAAAAGGAAATTCATGGTTATATAGCAAAACTCCCTATAAAATTAATTTACCAACCTCTCAATCAATTGATAAATGGCAACAACATATCAATAATAACAACACCCTCTCTTATATTACGACCTTGTTACCTAATCATCCTATGTATGAAAATATGCGTAAGGAGATGTTAGGACAATTATCTGATAGGCAACCATGGACAGAGTTCTCCTTCAAAAAGACGTTAAGGTTAGGGCAAAGTAGTGAGAGTATAGTTGCATTGAGAAAGATATTAGTTCGTTCCGGTGTGCTGGAATCATCTTCAGTCAAATCTGATAATAAAGTTTATGGCGAAGAACTGGTTGCTGCTGTAAAACGATTTCAAGCCCTGCATGGGTTATCTGCGGATGGTGTGATCGGTCAATCCACGAAAATATGGTTAAATACAACACCACAAACTCGTGCCCGTATAATGGCACTAAATATACAGAGATTACGAATTATTCCGGCAGATATGCCTACAGGTATTTTTGTCAATATTCCAAATTACTCACTTTTTTATTATTTGGATGGTAAGGAAGTATTAAGCTCTAAAGTCGTGGTTGGTCGCCCCAGCCGCAAAACACCGATTATGAGCAGTCAATTGAATAATGTGGTGATTAATCCGCCGTGGAACGTACCTACCAGTATGACCCGGAAAGATATCGCGCCAAGGGCAATGCGGGATTCGAGTTATTTTCGTACTCGGGGTTATACAGTTTTTTCCAGTTGGGGTAATGATGCCAAGGTGATTGAACCTTCATCAATTGATTGGGGAACAGTAACACCAAGTAATTTTCCTTACCGAATACGACAGGCTCCTGGCCCAACTAATTCATTGGGGCGTTTCAAATTTAATATGCCAAATTCAGAAGCGATTTATTTGCACGATACGCCAAATCAGGCTTCTTTTGATCGGGAAATGAGGGCAGTCAGTTCAGGCTGTGTGCGTGTAAATAAAGCGCCTGAACTGGCTGACATGTTATTGGGAAATGCGGGTTGGAATAAAAATAAAGTTAATAATTCATTGAAAACATGGACAACGAAATATGTAAATATACCCAAAAAAATTCCTGTTTTCCTCTATTATCAAACAGCCTGGGTTGATGAAGGAGGGGTGCCACAATATCGGGCTGATATCTATGACTATGATATAAGTGCAAGACAACAATCAGAGGCGTTTAATGAGATTCTGGCTACCAGAAATGATTTATAATTTTTGTGGTTCCTCATCATTTATGAGCGAATGAATTTGATGTTAATGTTATGAACGGTGAAAGAAATAACACTTCCTTCACCGTTATTTTTCATTGCTAATTATTTTTCCAATGATTTTATTCCTGTTATATAATCTTAGCCGGATTTTTCTTCCTTATTGAGGAAGCATTTATATCCCATATGGAGATATCTCCCATTAACTTATCGTCATCAATATTTACTTTCGTTTAATACGCTTTGAATTTTGTTAAATAGATCACAATTATTGGTCGATTAATTTACACTAATATACAAAAAAATTGAAACTAAGTTTTATTTGTTGGTGTCTTATTAGTCGATTAAACTCAATAAGTAATGAAGTTTAGAATATTTTAATAAATCATAGAATAGCAGGGCATATTATCCATGAATGATATTGACCATGATCGCCGGAAGTGGCTCGGCGTAAGCGTGGCCGCATTGGGGTTAAGTCTATTACCTCAACATGCTTTGGCTGCATTGACAACCCCACGCCCCCGAATTTTACATTTTAATAACCTACATACAGGAGAAGAACTCAAAGCTGAATTCTTTGATGGTCGCCGTTATAACAAATCAGAATTATCCCGTTTGAATTATTTATTTAGAGATTTTCGTCAAAATAAGATCAAAACGATTGATCCAAAATTATTTGACCAAATTTATTTATTACAGATGATGATGGGAATAAATAAACCTGTTCAATTAGTTTCTGGCTATCGTTCATTAATGACAAATAATATGTTACGCCAAGCCAGTGATGGCGTAGCAAAACATAGCTACCATACTCGTGGACAAGCAATGGATTTTCATATTGATGGTATGCAACTTGTGAATATCCGTAAGGCAGCGTTGAAAATGGGGGCTGGAGGGGTCGGGTTCTATCCAAAGAGTAATTTTATTCATATTGATACAGGCCCGGTCAGGACGTGGTAATCTTATACCTATAGTCTTGATTGTGGAGTCCAACAATATAATGAAATACCACATTATCCCCGTCACGATGGCGATGCAAAATTGTACATTGATTTGGTGTGAGGAAACTCAGGAAGCGGCGATTGTAGATCCTGGTGGTAATGCTGAGCAACTTATTGCCGAAATAGAGCGTCGTGAGTTGAAACTGACACAAATTTTGCTGACTCATGGTCACTATGATCACGTTGGTGCTACCCTTGAAGTCTCCAGGCATTTTAATGTACCTGTTTATGG
Organism: Xenorhabdus sp. Sc-CR9; assembly: GCF_963897815.1. Lineage (NCBI taxonomy): Bacteria > Pseudomonadati > Pseudomonadota > Gammaproteobacteria > Enterobacterales > Morganellaceae > Xenorhabdus > Xenorhabdus sp. Sc-CR9. The sequence continues at coordinate 39,678 of NZ_CAWQTY010000167.1, read as the reverse complement.
GCCACATAAGGGAGATGCTTTTTGGATAGAAGGGCTGGAAATTCAATGTCAAATGTTTGGTGTTGAGCCATGTCCCTCTTTCACGCCGGATCGTTGGTTAGAGGAAGAAAATACGTTGCAAATTGGCAAGGTTGAATTGTCTGTTTTGCATTGTCCGGGGCACACGCCAGGGCATATTATTCTTGTTAATCATGCCGATAAATTAATCTCAATGGGAGATGTGTTGTTTAAAGGAAGTGTCGGTCGTACGGATTTTCCGGGTGGAAATTATGATGAATTGATTCAATCCATTAAAGAAAAAGTGCTGCTTTTGGGGGATGATTATCAATTTATTCCCGGTCACGGACCGATGTCAACATTAGGATATGAACGGAAGACTAACCCTTTCCTGCAAGATTAATGAGATGTATTTTTTATCATAATAGTTTGTATTAAAAGATAAAAGCCGCCCTTCTGAAGTGACCCCCAATAGTTGGACAACCAATGACTGGGGGTTTTTTATGTCTAAATATAGTCGTGAACTAAAAATCATTATTGCTAAACGATGTCTGGCAGGTAACACATCGGATAAGCTATCAGCGGAATATTCAATCTCTTCTCGACAAATTCGATACTGGACTCAAGTTGTTGCCATTCATGGCGATAGATGCTCACGCTAAGCCACTCATTCACAGTGATCAAGGTTGGCAATATCGGCATAGGGCTTATCAAAAGCAACTTGCTGATAAAGATATTAAGCAAAGTATGTCGAGGAAAGGGAACTGTTTGGATAATGCGATGGCAGAAAACTTTTTTGCCTTACTCAAAACAGAAATGTATCACCGCCAGCTAAAGATGTTGATGAACTGATTGAAAAGAGAGAAGAATACATCGAATATTACAATACAAAACGGATTAAGGTGAAATTAAAAGGCCTCACTCCGATAGAATATCGAAATCAGGCCTTACACGCCGCTTAACTAAAATGTCCAACTTTTTGGAGTCAGTTCACTTCAGCGGCTTTTTAGATAATATATCAATACTCAGATAAAACTTAGAGTACAGCAACGATAGCTTCACACAGAGGAACCATGTTCTCCAGTGTTAAACCCGCTACATTGATACGACCAGAACTAACGGCGTAAATACCAAACTCTTCACGCAGACGATCAACCTGTTCTTTAGTCAGACCGCTGAATGAGAACATACCATTTTGAGAAATAATAAAGCTGAAATCTTGCTTCGCACCTTTTTCCTGCAAGGTGTTTACAAACAGTTGGCGCATACGTTGAATACGTTCGCGCATTGTTGCCAATTCCTGAATCCACTCAGCTTTCAAATCATCGTTGGACAGAATTGTTGTAACAACGGCAGCACCGTGGGCTGGTGGGTTGGAGTAATTGGTACGAACAATAGACTTCGCTTGGCTGAATGCTTTTTCTGCGGTATCGCTGTCTGTTGCAACGATGGTGCAGGCTCCAACACGTTCATTATACAGGCCGAAGTTTTTGGAATAAGAGCTGGCAACGATCAATTCATTATGATTCTTGGTAAAAATGCGCAGACCTTCTGCATCTTCATCTAATCCCTTGGCAAAACCTTGGTAAGCAAAGTCAAATACAGGCAACCAACCATTTGCAGCAGATAAATCAGCCAGTTTCTGCCATTGTTCAGGTGTTGGGTCGATACCGGTCGGGTTATGACAGCACCCGTGCAACAGAATAATATCACCTGCTTGTGCTTCAGACAGGCTTGCTAACATACCTTCAAAATTCAGTGCATGTTTTTCTGCATCGTAATAATTGTATTCGCGAATTTCTAAACCAGCGCTGGCGAAAACACCTTTGTGGTTTGGCCAGGTAGGGTTGCTGATCCAGACACGTTTTGCATTGGTCTGTTTAGCAATAAAATCAGCGGCAGTGCGCAGTGCACCAGTTCCGCCCGGACTTTGTACAGTACGGGCACGCTTATCAGTTACGACAGGGCTGGATTTGCCAAAGAGCAGTTCTTGAGTGACACGGCCAAATTCAGGTAATCCGCTAATTGCCAGATAATTTTTGGTGGTTTCGTTTTCCAGCAGGAATTTTTCTGCTTTTTTAACGGTGGCCAGAACAGGAGTTTTACCAGTTTCGTCTTTGTAGACTCCGATACCCAGGTTGATTTTATTTTCACGAGGGTCAGCTTTAAAACTATCAGCTAAACCAAGAATAGGATCGGCAGGCGCTGCTGTAATTTTCTCAAACATTTTTTTGATTCCAAGACTCGGAGAGTTAAGCCCAAAATAAGTTACACGCTTCTCAGGGTAACGCTAAGGAACTCATTTGCCAACTACTTGTAGCAAAAAGAATAAAATCTTGTGAAGTAGTTTACGGAGTGAAAAAAATAGTCTGAAAAAACAGGGAGGTAAAATGCAAAAAGCAGCGCCGGAGCGCTGCTTTTTTGAGATAAATATGTTTAACTTTTCGCTAAACAGTTTATCAGCAGTGATTAGAACTGATAAGTCAGACCAACACCGAATACGTTGCGAGTCTGGACACCCGCTTTGTTGTTTTTGTCCAGCAGGTTGATTTTGTAATCAACGTAAGTAGACAGGTTTTTGTTAAAGTAGTAGTAAGTACCTACAGAAACATATTTAACCAGATCTTCGTTGAAACCTTTAGCACCGTCGTTACGGTTCAGATCCTTACCTTTAGATTGAACGTATGCCAGAGATGGTTTCAGACCCAAGTCGCTGAACAGATACTGTGCAGTTAGTTCGATGTTCTGAGTTTTGTTAGCAATTTTAGTAGCTTCAGTAACAGTATGAGTATAACGACTCATATTACGGGTTTCACCGTACATAGCTGCCAGATATACGTTGTTAGCATCGTATTTAGCACCGATGTTCCATGCTTCAGCACGCTTACCGTGAGCATCACTGGTATCCCAGTCATGGCCACGAGTAGAGTTAGCGTAAGAACCACCAACAGTGATACCGTAACCTACGTCATAAGTGGTAGCCAAACCGTAACCGTCACCATTTGCAGTAGCACCGCTACGCTTATTTTTGGTGCGCTCGCTGTTCTGACCTTGGTATTGCAGAGCAAAGCTCAGACCATCAACCAGACCGAAGAAATCAGTGTTACGGTATGTCAGCAGGCCAGTAGCACGGCCAGTCATGTAGTTGTCAGTCTTAGTCATGGAATCACCACCAAAGATTGGCAGTACGTCAGTCCATGCGCTGATGTCGTAGTTTACGCCGTAGTTACGGCCGTAATCCAATGAACCGTAGTTAGCGAATTTCAAGCCAGCGAAAGCCAGACGAGTAGCAGTATCTTGTTTACCTTCTTCAGTATGAGCTTTCAGGTTGTATTCCCAACGACCGAAACCAGTCAGTTGGTCAGAGATCTGAGTTTCGCCTTTGATGCCGATACGAGCATAAGAAGCATCGCCGTCTTCGCTGCTTTTTGTATCTGCGATTTGGTGACGAACGTCTACTTTACCGTACAGATCCAGTTTGTTGCCATCTTTGTTAAAGATCTCAGCTGCGTTTGCTGTACCAGCAACCAACAGAGCTGGGATTACCACTGCAAGAATATTGCGCTTCATTATTATTACCCTCATTGGTGTTATCCAGACACTTGTTACTGTCAAAAATAGAACACTAAAAATTTTTGGAACTATTTGTAGGTATCGAGTGTCTTATTAATTGGCGATCAGTGTTCCATTGGTAATGAATTTTATCTACCCTCAAAATGCTACAAAAGTGCAAAATAAGTAACAAAGTGAAAATAGATATTTCAAAATGTAAATATCAGGGAACTTTTTTCGTGCAGTTTTCGCAATAAAATGAAAAAAGCCAACTTTCGCTGGCTTTTTGAAGGATTGATTTTAGATTATTTTTTGATCTGATTCATTAGAAACTTGCGTTTCTTGGCGTCCGAGGGAATGGAATAACATCACGAACATTTGATACTCCAGTAACATAAGCCACTAAACGTTCAAAGCCTAAACCGAAACCAGAGTGAGGAACGGTGCCGTAACGGCGCAGATCACGATACCACCAGTAATCTTCTTTATTCAGTTCCATCTCTTCCAGACGTTTATCCAGCATATCCAAACGCTCTTCACGCTGAGAGCCTCCGATGATTTCACCGATTCCCGGAGCCAGAACATCCATCGCAGCAACAGTTTTTCCGTCTTCATTCATACGCATATAGAAGGCTTTGATGTCTTTTGGATAGTTTTTCATGATCACTGGCGCTTCAAAATGTTTCTCTGCCAGATAACGCTCATGTTCTGATGCCAAATCCACGCCCCAGAAAACGGGGTTCTCAAATTTCTGGCCGCAATTTTCCAGAATTTTTATTGCATCAGTGTAATCTACCTGAACAAAGTCAGAATCAACAAATTTCTCCAGACGAGTAATAACTTCGTTATCAACACGTTCTGCAAAGAATGCCAGATCATCTGCACGTTCTTCCAATGCCGCTTTGAAGACATATTTCAGCATATCTTCGGCAAGTTTGGCGATATCATTCAGATCTGCAAACGCGACTTCAGGTTCGACCATCCAAAACTCTGCCAAATGGCGGCTGGTATTGGAGTTTTCCGCACGGAAAGTTGGTCCGAAGGTATAAACATTACTCAATGCACAAGCATAGGCTTCACCGTTCAACTGACCGGATACCGTCAAGAAAGCTTCACGGCCGAAGAAGTCTTGGCTGAAATCCACTTCGCCTTTATCCGTACGTGGCAAGTTTTGCAGATCCAATGTAGAAACGCGGAACATTTCACCTGCACCTTCTGTATCTGATGCGGTAATCAGTGGGGATGATACCCAGAAGAAGCCTTTTTCATGGAAGAAACGATGCAGGGCTTGAGCCAATGTATGACGAACACGAGCAACTGCACCGATCAAGTTGGTACGTGGACGAAGATGAGCCACTTCACGCAGGTATTCAATACTGTGGCGTTTAGCCGCCATTGGGTAAGTATCAGGATCATCAACCATACCAACCACAACGATTTTAGTCGCTTGCAGTTCAAAAGACTGTCCCTTGCCCTGAGATGCGACTACTGTTCCCGTAACTTCTACAGAACAGCCCGTGGTTAAATGTAATACTTCATCCTGATAATTAGGTAAATTATTATTAACGACGGCCTGTAATGGATTAAAGCAGGAACCGTCATAGACGGCGAGGAACGAGATACCAGCTTTAGAATCTCTCCTTGTACGTACCCAACCGCGAACGGTGACTTCGCTGTCAACCGGAACACGGCCTTGCAGTACATCGACTACAGGCGCTACGCTCATAAATTTCTCTCTTCTTTATTAAGTGAATTAGATAGATTTTAGATTTACCATAAATGCCCCCCATTAGGGGCAGATCTTCTATCTTACTTGCCATCTCTCAGGAAACAAGAAGAAATTGCGAGTCTTAACGAGGAAAAACAGGGAAAAGGTGTTTTTTATTGGCATAACCAGCATTAAAGCTGGTTATGCCAAGGGCAAACAGCGGAATTATACTGCTTTTTCTATATAGGGAATGTCAAATGCCCGACGTAACCTATCGACAAACTCATCATCTTCACAGATGGTCTTTCCGGGACTATCAGAAAGTTTTGCCACTGGCTTGCCATTACATTCGACGAGTTTGATCACTATATTCAGTGGTTTTACCCCCGGAATATTGCAGGTCAACCGAGTACCAATACCGAAAATCACATTGATTCTCTTATGGAAATGGTGGTACAGCGCCAGCGCTTTTTGCAGATCCAGACTGTCAGAGAACACTAATGTTTTCGTCATCGGATCGATGCCCAGTAACTGGTAATGTGCTATGGCTTTTTCACCCCACTTAATAGGATCACCGGAATCATGGCGCAAACCTTGGTAAGCGGTCGCTAATGGTTTGTCAAAGTCTCGCAGGAAAGCATCCATGGTGATACAGTCTGTCAGGGCTATGCCTAATTGGTTTGGATACTCATTCAGCCATGTTTGCAGTGCTGCCCGCTGACTATTGGCAAGTTCTGGGCTAATTTGCTGATGAGCTTGGAACCATTCATGAGCTTGTGTGCCAAGAGGAGGGAGGTCAAGCTGTTCTGCCAGTTGATAATTACTGGTTCCGATCAAATAAGGGAAATTATTTTTCAGCTCATTGATAATAGCGTATTGCACTTCGTGTGAAAAACGACGGCGAGTACCAAAATCCATTAACTTGAAACCAGATAGATCGATATTTTCTTCCGCTGCGTCTTTATGAAACAGCTCAATAAGCTTTCTAAGCTGAATGACGGCATCTTCTGGTGTTATTTCAGGCGAGTGATGGCGATGAACCAATTCGCTGATCAGTGCAAGTAGAGGCACTTCCCACAGGATAACCTCGTGCCACAAACCGGAAATGCGGATGGCCAATTGCCCTTCATCGGTAACGGAGACTTCCACTTGTTTAGGATTAAAGCGGAATGTTTTGCACCAGTTTAGGTAATCCTCTTTAAAGAACGGAAGGCGGGAAAGATAATCGGCTTCACGTTCTGTCAGTGTTAAATCAGCCATCATATTAATTTGATGGCGCAACATCTCGGCGTATTCTCCGAGCAATTCATCACCACGGCAACGAAATTCTGCAACAACAGGAATATTGCTGTAATGGTGATACACTGCTTGCTGCATATGAAATTTATAAGCGTCAGTATCAAGCAGTGATTTGATAATCGGGGTAGCGTCTAAAGTCATGGCGCGTCAGGCATCCTCGCGGAGCGTATTCGTGTCTGCTAAATCGATAAAGTTGGGAGAGTATACAGTGATTATTGGGTTATTGAAGCCACATAACAGCATATATTTTCCCAAGTCTAAAGATTAAGGTTAATCCATTTCTAGATAATATCATGTTAAATGAGATATGAGATGACAATTAGCACGAAAGTACCAATATGTTGGTTACATCATTTATTCTTTTGCTTAATAAATTATTAACATTCAAAAAAAGAAACTTAATGATTGAAAGGGTTGTCTCTCTATGGCAGCGTTAGCGCTTGGAATGTTTCTATGGAAACATAATGCGCTAGGCGCTTTGCAACCAAGGTTATATAAATGTTATCAAATGTGCCTGTTAAAAGTAATGGAAAAGGTTCCCTATGACACAACAGCGACTTGTTAAACGCCGTCTGGATTATAAAGCACCAGATTACACAATTACCGACATTGATCTCGATTTTGATCTGGATGCAAATAAAACAACGGTGACGGCAATCAGTCAGATAAAGCGTTTGGCTAATGATATTACCCCCCTGATTCTGGATGGAGAAAATCTTACATTAAAAAGTATCCATATAGATGATAAATCGTGGGCGCATTATCAGGAACAGGATGGAAAGTTACTGATTGAACAACTTCCGGCCCAATGTACGTTGAAGATTGTGAATGAAATCAACCCATCGGCAAATACAGCACTTGAGGGGCTGTATGTATCTGGAGATGCCTTATGTACCCAATGTGAGCCCGAAGGATTCCGCCATATTACTTATTATTTGGATCGTCCGGATGTTCTGGCCCGTTTTACTACCCGCATTACAGCGGATAAATCCCAATACCCATTCTTGCTCTCCAATGGTAACCGAATTGAGCAGGGTGAATTGAATGATGGCCGCCATTGGGTGAAATGGCAGGATCCCTTCCCAAAACCAGCCTATTTGTTTGCATTGGTTGCGGGGGATTTTGATGTTCTGCATGATACTTTTGTTACTCGCAGTGGTCGTGAAGTTGCACTGGAACTGTTTGTGGATCGCGGCAATTTAGATCGTGCGGACTGGGCCATGACATCTCTGAAAAATTCGATGAAATGGGATGAAACTCGTTTTGGATTGGAGTACGACCTTGATATCTATATGATTGTTGCCGTTGATTTCTTCAATATGGGAGCAATGGAGAACAAGGGGCTGAACGTCTTCAATTCCAAATATGTTTTGGCAAAAACAGAAACAGCAACAGATAAGGATTATCTTGCCATTGAAGCTGTGATTGGTCATGAATATTTCCATAACTGGACAGGAAACCGTATTACATGCCGTGATTGGTTCCAGTTAAGCCTGAAAGAAGGTCTGACCGTATTCCGTGATCAAGAATTCAGTTCTGATTTGGGTTCACGTTCTGTTAATCGAATCGATAACGTGCGCCTTATGCGCGCTGCCCAATTTGCGGAAGATGCCAGCCCGATGGCTCACCCGATCCGTCCCGACCAAGTGATGGAAATGAATAATTTCTATACGCGTACTGTCTATGAAAAAGGTTCAGAAGTCATCCGGATGATCCATACTTTATTGGGTGAAGAACAATTTCAGGCGGGTATGCAGCTTTATATTCATCGTCACGATGGCAGTGCGGCAACCTGTGATGATTTTGTTCAGGCAATGGAAGATGCTTCAAATGTCGATTTGACACTGTTCCGCCGCTGGTATAGCCAATCCGGGACTCCAGTGCTGACTATCCGTGACGAATACAATGCAGAAAAACAGCAATACGTTCTACACGTTAGTCAAATGACACCACCAACAACAGATCAGAAAGAAAAACAACCGTTGCACATTCCTCTGGACATTGAGCTTTATAATGAAAATGGAAATGTCATTCCGCTGCGTCGTGATGGTCAGCCAGTGCATCATGTCCTGAATGTCATCAATGCAGAGCAATCATTTGTATTTGATAATGTGCCATCACAGCCGGTTCCGTCTTTACTGCGTGAATTCTCCGCACCAGTCAAACTGAATTATCAGTACAGTGATGAGCAACTTTCATTCCTGATGAAACATGCACGTAATGAATTCTCGCGTTGGGATGTTGCGCAGGCATTACTCACTAATTATGTGAAACTGAATGTTGTCCGCCATCAAAAATCCCAGCCATTGGAATTACCAATGCATGTTATCGATGCTTTCCGTGCGGTATTGCTGAATAAAAATATCGATCCGGCATTAGCGGCATTGATCTTAACTCTGCCATCTGAAAATGAAATGGCAGAACTGTTTACCATTGTTGATCCTAAAGCTATCCATGATGTCCTTGGTGTAATGACACGGACGCTGGCTAATGAAATGGCAGATGAGTTTGCAGCGGTTTATCGTAGTCTTCATGTTGGCACATATCGTGTGGATCATCAGGATATTGCGAAACGCGACTTACGGAATACTTGTCTCTATTATCTGGCCTTTATTGATGATAAAGAACAGGCTGATAAATTAGTAGCTGCACAGTATTATCAGGCTGATAACATGACTGATACCATCGCGGCACTGTCTGCGGCTGTGTTTGCTGAATTGCCTTGCAGCTATCAATTAATGGATGAGTTTGATCAGCGCTGGCATCAGGATGGCTTGGTCATGGATAAATGGTTCAGGCTTCAGGCTACTAATCCGGTCTTCGACGCACTTGATAAAGTACGTGGCCTGATGCGGCACCGTTCTTTCAGTTTGAGTAATCCAAACCGTGTTTATTCACTGTTGAGAACATTCTTTATCAGCAATCCAATGGCTTTTCATACTGAAGATGGTAGCGGTTACCAATTCTTGGTAGAAGTTCTGACAGATTTGAATAGCCGGAATCCGCAAGTTGCATCAAGTTTGATTGACCCACTGCTTCGTCTGAAACGTTATGATGAGAAACGTCAGGCTTTGATGCGTTCCGCATTGGATCAGTTGAAAGAACTGGAGAACTTGTCTGGTGATCTGTTCGAAAAAGTTACCAAGGCACTTGAAAGTTAATTTGTAATATCCTCTTCGGTTGTTGCCGAAGGGGATCAAGACCATAGAAAAATCCTATCCAGACAACGTTTACACATTGCTTCCGGGGATTAATGAGAGGTTCCTGCCTCTCACCGGAGGCCAGACTTTAGCTGGCCCGACGAATTGTCGTTCCCTTATCGTCGCGCTGTATCTTGAAATTCATTGGGTGTATATCCGAATCAGATAGAACTATTTGAATAGTATGCTTTTTATCTGCTGGTGGAGAGGGCTTTTTTGTTTACTCATATGATGGTAAATTAATGGCCTTTTCCTTTCATGACAAAGTAGCAACTATATATGTATGGAATTGTGCATAACTTAAAATATAGAATTGACAATTTCTGCATAAAAACAATAGGTTAATCTAAATGTGTTATTCTTTAGTACGGAAGGCATTGTTCCGGCTTGATCCGGAACAGGCCCACGAGTTAACTTTCCGCCAGCTTAAACGCATTATCGGTACTCCTTTCGAATTTCTTATCCGCCAATCAGTTGCCACTAAGCCCGTTACTTGCATGGGGTTATCTTTTAAAAATCCACTTGGCTTAGCTGCCGGCCTTGATAAAAATGGCGAGTGCATTGATGCCTTTGGTGCGATGGGCTTTGGTTTTGTTGAAATTGGTACGGTAACGCCGCGTCCGCAAACTGGAAATGATAAACCAAGATTATTTCGTGTCGTCGAAGCAGAAGGAATTATCAACCGGATGGGGTTTAATAACCTTGGTGTGGATAATCTGGTTGAGAATGTCAAACGAGCAAAATATGACGGTATTATCGGTATCAATATTGGTAAAAATAAAGATACTCCGGTTGAAAATGGAAAAGATGATTATTTAATTTGCATGGATAAAGTTTATCCTCATGCAGGCTATATCACTATCAATATTTCTTCTCCGAATACCCCGGGTCTGAGAACATTGCAGTACGGTGATGCCCTGAATGATCTCTTATCTGAGATTAAAAATAAGCAAAGTGAACTTCAACAGAAGTTCCAAAAGTATGTGCCAGTTGCAGTAAAAATTTCTCCTGATCTTTCCGAAGATGAATTAGTCAAAATCGCTGATAGTTTAATGCGTCATCATATTGATGGGGTTATCGCGACTAATACTACATTGGATAGAACAATTATCGAAGGATTGAATCACTGCCAGCAAGCAGGAGGATTAAGTGGTCGTCCTGTTCAATTACACAGCACAGAAATTATTCGCCGTCTTTCTCAAGAGTTAAAAGGCAAAATACCGATTATTGGTGTTGGCGGAATTGATTCACTTGTTTCTGCGAGAGAAAAAAGGGAAGCTGGTGCTTCATTGGTTCAAATATATTCTGGTTTTATTTATAAAGGACCAAAACTAATCAAAGATATTGTCAATCATATCTGATTATTTGCCGCATTTTTGGGTTGGGGGTTTATTTCTGCCCCCAACTCGTCTATATTTTATCTGATAGATTAAATTTTTATCATTTTTCTTGTTTTGTTATTTCTCTGGTGATGTTTATTTTTAATAAAAAAGCTATCTTGAGCATATACCCAATGGATTTCAAGATGCAGCACGACGGCAAGGGAATGAATCCCCAGGAGCATAGCTAACTATGTGACTGGGGTGAGTGAGCGCAGCCAACAAAGCTGCAACTTGAAAGACGACGGGTATAAAAGGGTAATCAATGAAAATCAGACCTGATGATCAGTGGCGCTGGTATTTTGACCCTGAGCATAATCGGGTTATGCTCGATCTTGCTAATGGCATGGTTTTTCGTTCCTGTTTTCCCGCCAAAATGTTGACCGATTATGCTACGACAATGAAAGAAATGTCTTTCTCTGTCGATGATGCGGCACTTTATTATGCTTTTGAAGAGCATTCACGCCGTATTAATCTTGCACCAGCACTCAGAGCTGAGTTATCCCTGAATGGGGTGGTTGCATTTCGTTTTATAAAACCACAAATGCCTAAAAGTTGGTATTTCTCCAGTTTTTCTTTAATAGAAAAACCGGAACATGGAGAAATTGTTCAGGCTCGTTTACAGGAGAGTGGTTCCGAGGTGCTCTTTATGGTGGCTGAAGTCGGCGACAACGCCAGCGTATGTCTATTGGCGCAACAAACATTAGAGTTGAATGATCGAGTGATGAGTTTTTGTGACCCTATTAAAGTAATGAATGATCGTTTGATGCCTTATATCGAAACAAGCCCCGTATCTATATACGGTCGGGCGATTTAATATCATTAAGCCAATATACCCATAATTCCATAATGCGGATTATCATGTATATTTATAACATTGCTCAACTGAATGTTTTTTATTCTAGGCTATTCGCCAGTTCAAAAAACCACTAAAAATTAACAATAGACGGATATGGAAATCAGACAGCTGATTTTATCGATACTGTCTGATTAAAATGGAAATATTATTGTTATGTATTATTAATGCTTAGTTTAATTCAATAACTAAATCATTTTTTGGGATGCAGCTACACGCAAGAATCTGCCTGTTTTCTTTGATAGCTGTTGATTTTAGTGGTAGTACATCACCTTGAACCAAGGATATCTTACAAGAACCACAAATTCCGGCGCGGCATGAATAAGGGATCTTAATACCTTGATTCTCGAGTTGCTCTAAAATGATTTGTTGATTATTTCCAATAAAATGATGACCGTTGAATTCAATAGCAACAGTCTGTTCGATTGTTTTCTGTATATTTAAATCTTTCTCTTGCTCACCCATGCCATATTTGCGTGGAGTTTTCTTTTCCAAAATGGTTATATGATCACCAACACGAATAATACCACTGTTGCGGGCAACCGCATTTTGTCCAAAATCGACGGCACCATCCTCTTCCGCAGTTCTGAAAGATCTTAGTGTTGCCAATGGCTCACCTTGCGGATTTTTACGGCCTCTTTCTGGACTGACCGTTGTTAAGATACAGCGGCTGCATGGTTTTGGCAGATCGAAAATAATATCGCCTATCTGAATGACCTGCCAACTGTCCTCTTCGAAAGGAGCAGCACCTGTGACAATTATATTGGCACGGAACTGCTCTATTTTAATACTGGCGGGGCAGCGTTGTTGTAAGGCATGAAAAGAAGCGTCATTGATAATTAAATAAGGAAAGCCATCTGCGAATGATAATGGGATATCAGGAAACTTATTTACCCGACGAGTTAATTCTTCACTGAGCCAACGAAGTTGAACGGGTCTATCAAAAAAATGACTCAGCCAGGTATTTACCGAATCAGGAGCGACTAAGGCAGTAAAATGATTGCCCCAAACTTCGGTGGGAGACTGCTCTTCCTTAAAATCGGTGTAAAGCACCGTTGCACTTTCTCCGTTTGGTGCCTGTAAGTATAAACCGTTATTGAGCATCATCGGAGTAAAGAGCAGCATTTGTGGGTATTGGCGGCCAGTAATAAAAGTACCGTCTGTTGTGGTTATCATAAAATTGCGATCAAATGTAAGGCCGCTCTCATTAACGAGGGAATGTGAGAGTTGTAATCCCCGCATGGACTTGATGGGGTAGGTATAAAGGCGTGACATCGTTAACATTCATTATCTCCAGAATATTTTTATTTTTAATCGTGTCAGCAACTTTATGACATGTCGCTGGTATTGGCTATAATGTGCCACAATTTTTTGGTGGTAGACTTTTTGTGGTGATTAATAATATGAACTCTCTCTTTGCCAGCACGGCACGTGGGCTGGAAGAACTGTTAAAAAACGAACTGGAAATGCTGGGAGCGCAATCCTGTAAGATTGCCCAAGGCGGGGTTCATTTTCAGGGTGATGATCGGGTGATGTATAAAAGCCTGCTATGGAGCAGACTGGCATCCCGTATCATGATGCCACTCAATGAGTTCAAGGTTTATAGTGATCTGGATTTATATCTTGGTGTCCAATCCATTGACTGGAGTGAAATTTTTTCAGTTGATAGCACGTTTTCCGTGCATTTCAGTGGCACAAATGAAGAAATCAGAAATACACAATATGGCGCACTCAAAGTAAAAGATGCCATTGTTGATAGCTTTGTACGCAAAATAAAACAACGCCCTGATGTTGCCAAACAACAACCTGATATCCGTGTGAATGTCTTTTTGAATAAAGAAAAAGCAACTGTCTCACTCGATTTGAGTGGGGATAGCCTGCATATCCGTGGCTATCGTGATCTGGCGGGGCAGGCACCACTGAAAGAAAATCTGGCTGCGGCGGTTATTTTACGCTCTGGCTGGAGTATCGGAACGCCAATGGTTGATCCTATGTGTGGCTCAGGGACGTTGTTAATAGAAGCAGCGATGATGGCGGTAGATTGCGCGCCCGGCTTGCATTGTACACATTGGGGCTTCAAATCATGGCTAAAATTCGATGAAGCTATCTGGCGCGAAATCACTACAGAAGCACAAGTACGCTTCCGTAAAGGATTACAAGAAACAACATCCCGCTTTTTCGGCGCAGATATTGATCGTCGCGTAATGGATATGGCGCGTTCAAATGCGCGCAGAGCGGGCGTTGCCCAGCTGATCCAATTCCAACAGGGAGATGCAAGCAAACTGGAAAATCCAGTGCAGGAAGGTATATCGGGAACTGTATTAAGTAACCCACCTTATGGTGAGCGTCTTGAAAGTGAACCCGCACTGATTGCACTGCACAGTGTATTTGGTCGCGTGGTGAAAAGTCGTTTTTCTGGTTGGAGATTATCACTGTTCAGTGCTTCGCCAGAATTGTTGAGCTGTTTGCAATTGCGAGCAGAGCGCGAATTTAAGGCTAAAAATGGACCGCTGGATTGTGTTCAGAAGAATTATTCTATTCAGAAAAACGAACAGCAGTCAGATAAATCTCAGTTATTGAATATTGATATTGCTGAAGATTATGCCAACCGCCTCCGAAAAAATGAGAAAAAAATCAGTAAGTGGGCTAAACAGCAGGGTATTGATTGTTATCGCTTATATGATGCGGATTTACCAGAATACAATGTTGCTGTTGATCGCTATGCGGACAAAGTGATTGTTCAAGAATATGCGCCACCGAAGTCTGTGGATGTCAATAAAGCTCGCCAGCGTTTGTTTGATATAATCAGTGCAACAATGAATGTGCTGGGCTTATCATCCAATCAACTTATCCTGAAAACCCGCCAGCGTCAGAAAGGCAAGAGCCAATATGAAAAAATGGCCGAAAAGAAAGAATACTTTTTGGTAAACGAATATGGGGCGAAATTCTGGGTTAACCTGACCGATTATCTGGATACAGGGCTATTTCTTGATCACCGCATTGCCCGCAGAAAATTGGGTGAAATGAGCCAAGGCAAGGACTTCCTCAATTTATTTGCCTATACCGGTTCGGCAACTGTTCATGCAGGATTGGGTGGAGCGCGTTCGACAACCACAGTAGATATGTCGCGAACTTACCTTGAATGGACAGAGAAAAATTTACAGGTGAATGGATTAACGGGTCGTCAGCACCGTTTAATTCAGGCTGATTGCCTGGGATGGCTGGCCCAGACCCGTGAACAATTTGATGTGATCTTTATTGATCCGCCAACATTCTCCAATTCAAAGAGAATGGAAGACACTTTTGATGTTCAGCGTGATCATATTGTATTAATGAAGCAACTAAAACGTTTATTACGTCGTGGTGGAACCCTGATGTTCTCTAATAATAAGCGGGGTTTCAAAATGGATCTTGCTGAATTAGAGGCATTAGGATTGGTTGCAGAAGAAATAACAGAAAAAACATTATCTCAGGATTTCATTCGTAACCGTCAGATTCATAACTGCTGGTTGCTTCGTCACGCTGGCGAGGAAAAATAATATTATGTCATTGATTAGTTTATCCGGTGCTTGGTTGGCCTTCAGTGATGCACCATTACTGGATTATGCTGAACTGCATATTGAAGAAAACGAAAGGGTCTGTTTGGTTGGGCGTAATGGTGCGGGAAAATCCACACTCTTGCGTGTGCTGGCGAAAGAACAGCCGTTGGATGATGGATCTGTTATTTATGAGCAGGATCTGGTTGTTGCACGCTTACAGCAAGATCCTCCGCGTGATATCGAAGGTACGGTATTTGATTTTGTCGCGGAAGGGGTAAAAGAACAGGCTGAATATATTAAAGCTTTTCATCACACTTCACGTTTGGTGGAAACAGATCCGAGTGAAAAAAATCTCAATTATCTTGCGCAATTGCAGGAAGTATTGGATATCCGTGGCCTTTGGACACTGGATGGCCGGATTAATGACGTATTGAAGCAATTGTCATTGCCAGCAGAAGCAAAACTCTCTTCATTGTCCGGCGGCTGGTTACGCAAAGCGGCATTGGGCAGGGCATTAGTATGCGCGCCAAGAGTTTTGTTTCTTGATGAACCCACCAACCACCTTGATATCGACACTATCGAATGGTTGGAAAATTTCTTGAAGAACTTCAATGGTAGCCTTGTTTTTATTTCCCATGACCGTTCATTCATCCACAACATGGCGACACGTATCATCGATTTGGATCGAGGGAAATTGACGTCATGGCCGGGGAATTACGATAAATACCTTGAAGGCAAAGAGGAGGCATTGCGGGTTGAAGAAATGCAAAATGCCGAATTTGACAAAAAACTGGCTCAGGAAGAAGTTTGGATACGTCAAGGTATTAAAGCACGGCGCACTCGTAATGAAGGGCGGGTAAGAGCTTTGAAAGCGTTGCGTGTAGAACGAACTGAACGCCGCAATGTCACGGGAGCGGCCAAAATGCAGGTCGAAGAAGCAACTCGCTCCGGTAAAATTGTGTTTGAAATGGAAAATGTAAATCACCGGATTGGTGATAAGACATTGATTAAAAATTTCTCTGCTCAAGTACAACGTGGTGACAAAATTGCGCTGGTGGGGCCAAATGGTTGCGGAAAAACAACATTGTTGCAGCTGATGCTGGGCGATCTGACAGCAGACAGCGGGCGCATTCATTGTGGCACAAAACTTGAAATTGCTTACTTTGATCAGCATCGTGCAGCATTAGATCCTGATAGAACCGTTATAGATAACCTTGCAGAAGGTAAGCAGGAAGTGATGGTCAACGGACGTCCCCGTCACGTACTGGGCTATTTGCAAGATTTCCTTTTTCATCCGAAACGTGCAATGACACCTGTGCGGGCATTGTCTGGTGGTGAACGTAATCGTCTGTTGTTGGCGCGCCTGTTCTTGAAACCAAGCAATTTGCTCATTCTTGATGAACCTACCAATGATCTTGATGTTGAAACATTGGAATTACTTGAAGAATTGGTTGATAGTTATACTGGAACAGTGATTTTAGTCAGCCACGATCGCCAATTTGTTGATAATTCAGTGACTGAATGCTGGATTTTTGAGGGTAATGGTGAAATCAACAATTATGTAGGTGGCTATTACGATGCACAGCAGCAGCGGGAACAGACTGTTTCTTTGCGTCAGGTTTCAGAAAAAAAAGCCAGTGTTGAGCCTAAGGCTGTAAAACCGAAAGAAACAGCTAAACGGACAAACAATAAGATAAGTTACCATTTACTGCGCGAGTTAGAGCAACTACCATCATTATTGGAAAAGTTAGAAGAAGAGATAGAGAAATTACAATCTCAGGTCAGTGACGCTGAGTTCTTTAACCAATCACATGAAATCACACAAAATGTTCTGAATGAATTGGCAAATAAAGAACAAGAGTTAGAAAAGGCTTTTGATCGTTGGCAAGAACTAGAAATGATGAAAAACGGATGATAGCTACCGCATAAAAGAGACTTGTGGATTTTGCTAAAGGAGAAACACTTTGTGTTCCGATAACCATCAGCATGACAAGCTGGTTCTTTGTCCCCAGTGTGACATGCTGGTGGCCGTACCTGATTTGGAACAAGGGAAAAAGGCGGTTTGCCCTCGGTGTAACACTTTGCTGACAGCAAAATGGAAAGAGCCTCGCAACCAACCGACAGGCTATGCAGTAAGTGCATTAATAATGCTTTTTCTTGCCAGCCTGTTTCCCTTCATTAGCATGAACGTTGCGGGAATCGTCAGCGAAATTAAGCTGACCGAAATTCCCAAGGTGATGTTTAGTGAAGACTATCCCAGCATGGCTGTGTTTTTCCTGATCTTTGTTCAGCTTGTACCTGCATTTTGCATGGTGGCCATCATTCTCTTATGCCAGAATGTCAAAATAGCGCGTCGCTTGAAAATCGAGTTGGCGCGCATTTTGTTTAAGATGAAATCATGGTGCATGGCAGAAATCTTCCTTGCAGGTGTTCTGGTCAGCTTTGTTAAGCTCATGGCGTATGGCGAAATCAGCCTTGGTTTGAGCTTTTTGCCCTATTGTTTATTTTGCTTATTTCAGATCAGGGCGTTTCAATGCCTTGACAGGCATTGGTTTTGGGATGAAATAGAACCAGCCCCAAAATTTTGTCATATGTTACAGGCCGGAAAACCCGGCTTGGTACAAGGTGTCAGGCTGTGTCAATGTTGTACTGCTATTTTACCTGCCCAGCAATCCGTGTGCCCACGTTGTTATACAAAAGGGCACCCCCGACGCCGCCACAGTTTACAGTGCACAATAGCGTTACTGATAACATCAGTCATACTTTATATTCCGGCTAATGTTTTGCCGATTATGGTGACTCAGGCATTGGGAAGCCATATTAATTCTACCATTCTGGAAGGGGTCGTTTTACTTTGGGGTTCAGGTTCTTACCCGGTAGCTATGGTCATTTTCATCGTCAGTATTATGGTGCCTTTACTGAAAATGCTAGCTATCAGTTGGTTGTGCTGGGATGCTAAAAGTCAAAGCAGTCATAATTCCGAAAAGATGCATTCTATTTATGAAATGGTTGAGTTTGTTGGTCGTTGGTCAATGATTGATGTCTTCGTTATTGCCGTATTGTCAGCATTGGTTCGCATGGGACAATTAATGAGTGTTTATCCTGCCACAGGAGCCATACTTTTTGCTCTGGTTGTTATCTTGACGATGTTTGCGTCAATGACGTTTGATCCACGTTTAACCTGGGACAAAGCTAATAGTAAATTTGCATTACATAAAGATAAGGAGTCGTAAGGTGACGGATAAAGAAGAAGATCTGACCCGGGCTAGGATCAGTAAACTCAAGAGTTGGTCACCTGTATGGATCATACCAGTTATCACCGTACTCATTGGAGCTTGGATACTGTTTTACCATTTCAGCCATCAGGGACCTGAAGTGATATTGATGACGTCTAACGCTGAAGGTATCGAAGCAGGAAAAACAAAAATTAAAAGCCGTAGTGTTGATGTTGGTGTTGTTGAAACGGTTTCATTGAGCGATAACTTGGGACAAGTCATCATCAAAGCCCGCCTGAAAGATGGTATGGAACGATTGTTGCACACAGATACTGCATTTTGGGTTGTAAAACCGCAAATTGGGCGAGAGGGTGTTTCTGGTCTGAGTACACTATTGTCAGGTGTATTTATCGAATTACAGCCTGGTGCGGAAGGTGAGGAAGAAAGAAAGTTTTCTTTGCTTGACTCACCGCCGCTTGCTTCCCCTGATGCAAAGGGGGTGCGTCTTATTCTGACCAGTGAAAAAGCGGGGCGATTAACGCCGGGAGATCCAGTGTTATTCCGGGGATACCGAGTGGGGTCGGTTGAAAGCAGCATCTTTGATCCCGAATCCCGGTTGATCTGTTATCAGGTTTTTATTAATGCACCTTACGATGGATTACTGACAACGAACGTCAGATTTTGGAAAGATAGCGGTGTATCTTTCGATATGTCATCACAAGGCCTGCGGGTTGAGATTGCTTCATTATCAACCTTATTTTCTGGTGGTGTTAGTTTTGATGTGCCGAAAGGTTGGGATCTGGGAAGCCCAATCAAAGAAAAAGAAGTTTTCAAACTTTATGATAGTGAGAAGAACATCCAAAACTCACTTTATACAGAGCATAAAGGTTTTCTATTATTTTTCTCCGATTCAGTGCGCGGTTTACAACCGGGAGCACCTGTCGAATTCCGCGGGATTCGGATGGGAACTGTAGCAAAAGTGCCTTTTTATACTGAAGGCGTCAGGCAGCGTCTCGACAATGATTTTCGTATTCCTATATTGATTCATATTGAACCTGAGCGTTTTGAGAAAGAATTAGGAAATGGGTTCTATACAGACAAAGAACTGAAAGAGATTACTGACCGGGGTTTGAGAGCCTCTTTGAAATCGGGCAATTTACTGACAGGGGCACTGTTTATTGATCTGGATTTTTACCCTAATGAGAAAGAATGGGAAGGCCCATATGACATAGCCGGGTACCAGACTTTACCTACAATAAGTGGCGGTCTAGCGCAAATTCAACAAAAGGTCATCACCACATTAGATAAAATCAATAGCATGCCGATTGAGCCAGTATTTATTCAGGCAACACGGGCGCTTGAAGAGAGCCAGAAAACGATTAAAACAGCACAAAAAACCATGGATGAATTAAATCGTATTCTTGCGAGTAAAGAAGCTCAAGGGCTTCCAAAAGATATCCAAAATACATTGCATGAATTAAATCGCAGTATGCAGGGTCTTCAACCGGGATCACCCGCTTATAATAAGTTGGTTGACAATATGCAGCGACTGGATCAAGTACTGCGTGAACTACAACCTGTCTTGAAGACTCTTAACAACAAGAGCAATGCATTGGTATTTGAAGCGGAAGTGATAAAAGATCCTGAACCTAAAAAGGCGCCTGAATAATGAAAAAATTTATTTCAAGATCGGCATTTTTTATTTCTGCCACCGTTTTTGTTGTTGGAAGTGTATTAATTTCGGGATGTAGCAACAGTCAACCACAAAAAACGTATTACCAGCTGCCAGCTTTAGTTAACTCTTCGCCAAAGACGTCTCTGTCACCGGAAAGTGTTGTGCAACAGGAGGGAAAGCTGGGTGCAAAACATGAACGACAACTATGGGTAAAAGGAGTACACCTTTCTGACTATCTTGCAAATTCCGGAATTGTGTATCAAACAGGAGAAGTGAGTTATACCAATGCTTCGAATCATTTATGGGCCAGTCCACTTGAGCAACAATTACAGCAAGTGTTGATCTCCGAACTGAGCGCCGCATTTCCTCACCGCTTAGTTTCTGGACAGGAGCTGGAAAAAGACTCAGATGCACTGGATGTCACAATAACTGCTTTTCATGGGCGATATGATGGGCGAGTGGTGATTGAGGGATATTGGATACTATCAAATTCGGATAATGTGATTAAGTTTCCATTCAATTTTGAGCTGAAGCAGCCAGAAGATGGTTATGTGGAATTAGTGCTGACTTTGGCAAAAGGTTACAACCAGTT
Organism: Xenorhabdus sp. Sc-CR9; assembly: GCF_963897815.1. Lineage (NCBI taxonomy): Bacteria > Pseudomonadati > Pseudomonadota > Gammaproteobacteria > Enterobacterales > Morganellaceae > Xenorhabdus > Xenorhabdus sp. Sc-CR9. The sequence continues at coordinate 18,666 of NZ_CAWQTY010000167.1, read as the reverse complement.
GGCCCAATCTATTGCCAAACAGATATCCTCTCAACATTAACTATGTTTGATAGATTTCAAGTTTTGGTGTAATCAACAATCTATAACTTGAAAAATGAAAGGTATAAGCATTCTAGATATTAATCATGACAATTTTATGAATATCTTTGCTTGATATTCATTTCGTATCAGGGTATCACTAGAATCAATCGAATAAAAAATGATCATAATTTCATCTTCATAGTAACAAATGAGGAAGTAAGGCATGAAAAGACAAAAAAGAGACCGTTTGGCAAGGGCACTTTCCAGAGGCTATCAAGCAGGCATTTCGGGGCGGCCGAGGGAGAATTGCCCTTATCATTCATTGGATGCTCGTTCGTATTGGTTGGGAGGATGGCGTCAGGCGAAAGAAGATCGCGTGTGACGGTTGATTGAGGCATTAAATGGGAGAACGACCTCCGCAATAGCGGAGGTGTTCAGCACCGGAGACAGAGGTTGACAAGTTTGCCAGCCACCAATCTGAGAATATCAAAAAGTACTGGTATCTTTGAATAAACCTACTTTCAAATCAGCCGCAGTATAAATCAGTTTGCCATCTACTAAGACTTCGCCATCAGCAAGCCCCATAATTAGTTTACGATTAATGACACGCTTAAAATTAATGCGGTAAGTTACTTTCTTTGCTGTTGGCAATATCTGGCCCGTAAATTTCACTTCCCCAACGCCGAGTGCTCGACCTTTACCTTCTCCACCGATCCAGCCGAGAAAGAAACCAACAAGTTGCCACATTGCATCAAGACCAAGGCAGCCCGGCATTACAGGATCGTTGACAAAATGGCAGTCAAAAAACCACAATTCAGGATTGATGTCGAATTCTGCCTCGACATATCCCTTATCGTAGAGACCACCAGCTTCGGTCATCTTTATAATGCGATCCATCATAAGCATATTGCCGCAAGGCAGTGGTGGGCCATTCTCACCAAACAATTTACCTTGTCCAGAGGCTTGAAGTTCTTCTTTCGTGTAGGATTCTTGTTTTTTAAACATATTCTCAGATTGCCTTATAATCGTGTAAGGCTAGAGAATAGCGTACGCATGTACGCTGAACAACTCCGATCAGATGATAACTGAATTAACCTAACCAGCGAAGAAACCAAGGAAGCCTAGGACGCTCTTGATTATTAGCCTGTGTAATGCGTTCATATATAATAGCTAACAGATGTTCTTTTTCCGGATCGTAATAAGGAATACCAGTCAACAATGATGCAGCCTCTGAAACATGTTCTACAGCCCAGATATGAAATTGACCATTTTTTACCGCATCAATAACATCTTGGTTCAGGCATAAATGCTGGACGTTAGATGCCGGAATAATAACACCCTGATAGCCTGTCAGCTCCCGGTAGTGACACACGCGGAAGAACCCTTCAATTTTCTCATTGACACCACCAATTGGTTGTACATAGCCAAATTGATCTACAGCGCCTGTAACAGCAATTTGCTGATCGATAGGGTGTTGTGACAATGTACTGATAAGGGCACATAATTCAGCCAACGAAGCACTGTCACCATCCACTTCGCCATAAGATTGTTCAAATACAATAGAAGCAGAAAACGGTTGTGGCTGATCCAGTTTCAATTCAGAAATTAAGTAAGCCTGCATGATCATCATGCCTTTTGCATGAATATTGCCGCCTAGCTCAACTTTACGTTCTACATCAATAAATTCGCCATCTCCTAAGTGGGCTACACAGCTGATACGGGAAGGTTCACCTATTGGATCCGGATGTCCGGGATATTCGAGTACAGATAAGCCATTGATCTGGCCAATCACTGAACCTTTTGTACGAATCAAAATCTGACCTTTCAGCATTTCATCCATACTGCGTTCAGATAAATAACTATGGCGCCAGATCCGATTTTCTTCCGCTTGTTGCAGAGAATCGGCGGTAAGCTGGTTTTCCTGCTGATAATTGGCCGCTGCTTCTAATTTCTGTTGCAACCATTGAATATCCAGAGGTAAACGGAATTGATCTTCTGTATAACGAGCTGCTTGTTTGAGTAACTCAGGCCAAGCATCGGCACTTAATGGGAGCAGGTTTTGCTGTTGGGTAATTCCATTGACATAGCGACACCACACCGTCAGCTCGTCTTCTCCATAAAGAGGCATATCCAGCTCAAACTCACCGTATAATGCATTGTTTGCCAGCTCAGGTTCGATGGATTGTAATTCTTCTAGACTCAGCCTATCACCAACTAATATCAGACGCAGATTCAATTCCATTGAAGGAATAGGAAGAGGGAGGGAACGGTTTTCATCATGTGATAGCCAGTCAAAACGACGTTGGATGATCATCTGCTTAAGACGAACCCACATCAATGGCTGAGAAAGCAAAGTGCGCAATGGTAAAATCAGAATGCCACCATTTACTTGATGGATAAGCCCGGGTTGCAATTGAAATGTGTCTTGATGTGTGTAGATGTTGCCAAATAATTGTTCTGACTCAATCCATTCTCTATAGGCAACCCGCTCAGTGGGTGCAAAACTGCCTTCTTCTGAAGAGTGCCAGGTAATGGTTTGGTGTTTTATCTGATAATACCCACCGATATTACCGTTTTTTTTCGGCAATAAAGAAGAAACTGCATCAGATAAATAAGACAGATAAGCATCACTTTCTTCTGCTTTCAGCAGCATAAAGGGTTGACGCAAATCAGCCTGACAAAAAAGGGATAAACTACTGTGGAGTCTGGATTGAACCTCATCCATTGTAATGGAGGGCAATTCAGATACCGAATTAAAGAGCGCCTCATAAGGCGTATTGTTTGGCTGTAGTGCCTGCCAGTCTAGTTTTATATTCGTCAAAGTGATAGCTACATCATATAGTAAAAGGAAACATTTATTATACAAGATTAGGCAATGAACAAACATGCCAGGATCTTGAAAGACACGACATTTGAGCTAACGCATTCATTGTCTGCAAAATACTCCAAGATTTTGTGTTGCTATGAGCAATTCACAGAAATAATTGCTATGCTTAATTTAAGTTACGCTGTCACTGAGAGATGAAATGAAATATCAACAATTGGAAAATCTGGAATGTGGCTGGAAATGGACATATTTAGCGAAAAAACACCGTGAAGGCGAGCTGATTACTAAATACATTGAAAAAAGCGCAGCTCAGGATGCGGTCAACGAATTGATGAAAATAGAACAAGAGCCGGTCCAAGTCTTGACTTGGATTTCGCGGCATATGAATCCCGATTTATCCAACCGAATGAAGCAAACGATTCGGGCACGGCGTAAACGTCATTTTAATTCTGAGCATCAATACTCCCGTAAAAAATCTATCGATTTGGATTTCCATGTCTGGCAACGGCTTTCAGCGCTTTCTCGGCGTCGCGGCAATACGTTATCAGAAACAATAGTGCAATTGCTGGAAGATGCTGAATATAGGGAAAAATATAACCATCAGATGTCGAGTTTAAAACAGGATCTGGAAGCAATATTAGGGAAATAAAGCACTATCTATGATGGTAACGTAAAAAAAGAGTAAGCAAAAAAATAAAACCCCATTTTAAAATGGGGTTTTTCAGCGATATTAGAGCAGTATTACTGTGCTACTTTTGGTTGAGTAACAACTTCTTTCGTGCCCTGAATGTTGATAACTACACGGCGATCTGGAGCCAGGCAGTCGATAAGTTTAGCGTGGATTTTAATGTTGTCACAGCTAGAACCAGTAACAGGGCTTTCTTTGCCGCGACCTTCTGCTTGGATACTGCCGGCAGGGATGCCTTTAGCAACCAAATAGTCTACAACGGATTGAGCACGTTTTTGAGACAGTGGCAGGTTAAAATTCTGGCTGCCGATACGGTCGGTGTAACCAATTACCAGAACATTGCCTTGAGTTGGGTCGATATTAGCCAGTTGATTGTAGAGGTTATCCAGTTCTTGTTTACCTTCTTGCTTCAGTGTTGATTTGTTGAAATTGAACAGAACGTCAGAACGCAGAGTGAAGTTCTTGTTTTCAACAATAGGCGCAGGGATCACTGGAGCAGGAGCCACTGGTACAACGACTGGGGCAGCTTCATCTTGACCGAAACGGTAAGAAACACCGACACTCAGCAGACCATTATCCGGGCGGGCACCAACAGAAGTTGCATCACCGATGTTGTTAACCCATTGGTAATCCAGACGGGTTGCCAGATTTTTAGTCAGTGCGTATTCAACACCAATCGCAGCCAGAGGAGAAATACCCGTATCGTGGTCTTTCAGTCTGCGCTGGCCTTTATCACCAGTTCCTTCGACTGCATTTGCATTGTAAGTCGCAGAAGAATCCGCACGCCATACCATACCACCAAGGCGAGTATAAACATCCAGATTGTCCATCACTGGATAGCTTAGTTTAGTGGTCAATTGAATGCCTTGAGCACGGAAAGCACCGTTATTAACGCTGCCTTTATAAGCCATGCGACCTAACCAGTCATAACCCAGTTCAAAGCCCAGATATGGGTTTGCCTGATAACCGACATAGGCACCTGCACCTAACTGACTTTTGTGAGTAGAGCCGTTACCAATGCGGGTATCATAACCATGACCGTAGAAGTTTACGTCATGGTATTGAGACCAACCCAGCTTAGCACCGGTATACCAAGTATTATCCTTTGGAGCTGCTTGAGCAGCAGTTGCGAAAGCTGCCACTGCCACTGCTACTGCGATAGCTGTCTTCTTCATTTTACGCCTCGTTATCATCCAAATAGGCAATTGGCCTTGAAAGCCTTATTATTAGCCATTGGTTAAAATGTTTTGTTAGGTAACTATACTTATCTCAGGAGATGCGTCCTTAAATATAAGGGCGGTAAGTACAATTCCCTAAACTTTGTAAAGTCTACAACGAACTTAAAAAGTTACAAGTACACTGTGATTCATTGCACAGAATTTTCAATTATAGACTGACATAACGTGAATATTTTTGACGAATATTTACAGTTAAATTCATATTAATATGTTGATTTTCACTATAAATAAGAATAACTATCAATTGGTAGCTTATTTTTTATAAAAAATATTGGGATAAATCCTAATTTTCGTCAATGATAGTAATTTGTGTGTATTTGTAATTTACACGGCTGTGATATAAATTGATGTGCCTGATTTTGGGGACGCATAATGAGGCCGAGAGCCATGCCTTTTTGCGCAGCCAATTGTAATTTATTAACTTCATATTCAGACAATTCAGGTAACCAACCCAATACCACACTATAGTTTCCACTTGCCAACGCTTTTTCCATGGCATCGATTGACGCAATGGGATGGATTTGATTTAGCTGGACGACCTTATTTATAGGAAGGCCGGAACTTATTAACCATTGACGGCTTAATCTCTTATCGGGTGTTACCCAAAGTAACCACCTGTCTTCATTTCCGGATCGATGTAATAAAGGAAGAAGGATGTGATTAATGGCAGACTGGTGTTCATTGTATATCAGCTCACTGACCAGACCTTTCACAGTCAGTGAAGAGCTGTGAGAAGGTTTAACAAAAGACAGTTTTTTCACAGTCATTCCAACCATTGCTTTATCTGTTTTATGCTTTTTTACTGTTGTGGTAGCCACTGCTGTTTTCTGCTTAGTGAAATATTCCCACTCTGATTGAGTGCTCATAATATTCCTCACTATGATGAACTGTATATTTATACAGTATAACGCTATTTGATTAAAAGCAAGCCTATTTTTTTCAAAGCGCTTCGCAAAAATTCACAGAAATTAAGATTTTTCCTACTTAACGATTGGCAGTTGGAAATAGTTTGCGTATGGTTTTAATTAATTGTTCTTGTTATCTATTTTATTAATAGAAGGCATGATTAAACATTACATTGGAATGTGATTCATGGAGTGATAAAAATGCTTTTATCTGGAGCTCGTTTTGCTCAATTGCAACATGGTGTATCTTCACTGGGAAAAATTAAGAAAAAATCTCAATTTGGTGGCATCGGGCTGCTGATTAATGGTGTTTTATTTGCCATTAGTTCCGATGGGGAACTTTATTTACGAGGGAATAGTCACGCTGAGGTATTATTTAGAGCGAGAGGGATGGAAAAATTTATTTATTCAAAAAGAGGGATACCTGTTGCTTTGCGTTATTACCGTGTTAATGAATCACTTTGGCAAGATCAAAAACAATTGTTTGAATATGTGAATCTGGCTTATATCTATACTAGAGAAGAAATTATTGATAGACAGAAAATGCCGCTCAGACTAAAAGATCTTCCTAATTTAGGGATAGTATTAGAGAGACAATTATGGAAAGTTGGTATTTCTAAAGTAGAAGAATTACGGATGTTAGGAGCAAAAGCAACTTATCTAAAATTACAGCAGCACAGGAAAAAAACAAATGTCAGTTTACTGCTTGCTTTAGCAGGTGCAATAGAAGGATGTCATGTCGCAGTATTACCAGAGCAATTACGTGATGAATTAATCAGTTGGCATAGTGAATTAATTCACCAGAATTCAGATTACCGCTCGTAATGAGTGATATTTGATGAATAGGGGCATTGGCCCCTATTGCTTGTAAATTTAGCATTCGTATTTAATGAAAATGTTAATAACTTTGTCGTGTATTTCTTCTGATTTTAGAATAGATAATCGTTCTCTGATTCAGGTTTTTTAATCGTGCCAGAGTGTTTTACATGTAACCAATATCAAAAATGCATACTTGTATTGTTAATGTTTATAACCATTTATCTATTTTGTTTTGAATAACAAGGTAATATTTATTTATATCATTATTAGACAATGGATTTGTGATGAAATTCCAAGTTACAGTATGACCAATCAAGCTGTAACTTGAAATATGATAGGTATAGTTTTTTAGTATGGTTCTTGTTCACTAACTTGTTTTATCAAACTCACTAATTCAGGTAAAAGCTCAATCAGTAATCTTACTTGCTGTAACACAAGCTGAGCTTTGCCATTGCTATCAGAAGGGATGAAATTGATCCTTTCAATTAATTGGTTTGCAATGGATTGCACAGAGTTATCATCATTCAGGTTTTGTTTTAATATAGATTCAACATGGGAGATTGCATCGTTGAGAATATCCAAAATTGCAGGATCATTGAGTTTGTCACGATGGGCACCTAATGCAGAAATATAACTCAGCATTGTATGGTTAAGGCATAGCAAACGAAATTCAACCTCTTGAGAAATACGATAGCTTTTTGGCTCCGACGCCATATTTGAGATTACTGATGCTAATTCAGCATCACAATTATGAGCAACACGGCGAGCAATGCGATAATCCAGACTGTTACTTTTACCTTGATGATATTGTATCAAAATTGCATTGAGATAACGGCAATTAGCGCTTACGGTTCGGTTTATCACTTGTGGCAATTGACGGAACTTCCAATCCGGCCAGATGAAACTGACTGCAAGCAGAGCGATACCGCAACCTATCAATGTGTCGATAATTCTTGGTAATGCAACTTCAAAACCTTCACCTAATAAATTAAAACTGAGTAACACTAATAGTGTGATGAATAGTGTTGCATGAGTATATTGGCTGTTGCGAAAAGCAAAGAATAGTACACCTGAAATAACAATCAACACTAATTGCCCTTCGATAGAAGGCACAAAATAAAGGATTGGCAGGCCAAGTAAAATACCTGCCAATGTGCCAGTAACCCGCAGTGCCAGACGACGGCGAGTAGCACTATAGTTGGGCTGGCAGACGAACAAACTTGTTAGTAAAATCCAATAGCCTCTTTGTAAATCAAATAGTTGAATTATGGCATAGCCAGTACATAGAAGAGCAGACATCCGAATAGCATGGCGGAATAGGGCAGACTTTGGCGTCAAATTACTGCTGATCTTAAACCATGCATCCCGCCAACCAGTTAAGGTTTCGTCAGATAAATTCGTTTCTTCTTGTTGTTTGTCGTTTTGAGAAGCGTTTTGGGAAAGAATATGCTGGTCAGAACGAAGTCCTGCCAATTGAGCGTCAATCGCCCGTAAATTTTTCAGTAGATTGTCAAATGCTACAATTTTGGTATCAGCACATTGCTGATTTTTCAAACTCTCTAGGGAACTTTCAAGATAGTTGAACGCATTTTCAAAACGCGGATTATGTTGATATCGCTTATGCAGAATAATCGATTGTGAAACCTGCTCACTCGCTTTAGCCTGCATAGAAAGCAACCGTTGAATACGAAACATAATGTCGCTGTGACGAAAAATTTCCTTTAGTTTTTGATACTGTACATGAGATGAACTGGCGCGCTCATGAATATCTTGAGCAACAAAATAATAATGCAACGTATGACGTGTGCCTTTTTGTCCCCGATCTCCTTTCAAACGACTTAATAAAGAGAGTTTGGCCTGATTGAGTGTTGTTACCAACACACTGTTTGATATGGCAACATCAAACATAGATTGTTTGTATTCTTCGGTTTCAGTATCGGGATCAAACAGGGCGGCTTTGGCGTAAAGGTAAGATGAAAGTTGTTGATAACAGCGAGCCAGATTTTCCTGCAAAGGACGTATCGGAAATATCAGATGACCTGTTAATGTCAGCAAATTATACCAGATTGCGCCGATGAGCAGTAATACTGGCTGCTGATACCAGATAGGAAATATTGACGAGCCAAGCATGGTATAAATGGCAATCAGCAAAGCACCAAATGCGATCGTGGCATAACGTTGCCCTAATGCACCAAGCAAGATAAAGCCACAAGTGGAGATAGCCAATCCAAAAATGAAAAACCACGGATAAGGGAATAATAGTGTAATAGAAGCGGAAGCAACAAAGAAAGAAATTAAGATAATGATAAGGTTATGCAGGCGACCAACCAAGCGATCGTCTAAATCGGTTAATGCTGCTGCCACAACGCCCAGTAGTAACGGAATAGTTATTTTAAGTTCTTCCCCTAGTAACCAGGGAATAAGGGTGGTTCCTGTCAGTGCAAGGAATATACGGATATAATAGAGGACGTGACTGTTATACAGAAAATGGCGGGAGCTGGATAAAACTGTTAGCACAAAATCCCCCTAACAACATTTATGTGATGAAGTAGTTCAACAATTTTCAGGTACGGTACCCACGACAATGGAACTAAAATCAACGCAAATCGGCCAACGCCTCGCTCAGCACCCTTATAATCGAGTGCGTCTACTTAATGCTGGCATTGAAGTCAGCGGTGATAAACACCAGTACCTTATTCCGTTTAATCAACTAATTGGTATTCAGTGTAAGCGAGGGATTGTCTGGGGGGAACTGGAATTTGAATTACCTGAAGGAAAAGTGGTTCGTCTGCATGGTACGGAGTGGCAGAAAACACAGAGTTTTTACCATTATTTGCTCAAAGAATGGCAAAAATGGAGCCTTGATATGAGTAATGTCAGTGCTGATGTTTTGGCCGCTCAAATTAATGACATCAATACAGTAGAGCAACAAGATCGTTGGCTGAAAACCGCAGATTTAGCATCATTGCAGCAACAAATCCAAGAAACATTTCAGGCATTACCCTTGCCATTACAACGAATAGAACAATTTGGGAACTGTCGTGACGATTATCAGTCCTGTCTGGATTGGCTGGATAATGGTAAAAAAGCAATACAAGCCATGAACCAGCACTGGATTGATCGCCGCTTGGTTCAGTATGAGGAGTTTTTCAATACCGTAGAAACATCACCACTTAATCGTTCTCAGTGTCAGGCTGTAATTAATGGTGAAAAAAATATTTTGGTACTGGCGGGAGCAGGAAGTGGAAAAACATCCGTTCTGGTTGCCCGAACTGGATGGCTATTGTTGCGTCAGCAAGCACTTCCTGAACAAATTTTGCTGTTAGTTTTTGATCGTCAGTCTGCCGATGAGATGAATGAACGTATTCAGGCCCGTTTGGGGACAAAAAAGGTAAAAGCAAAAACATTTCATGCTTTAGCATTACATATCATTCAGCAAGGCAGTAATAACACACCCAAAATTAGTGAACTGGAAACTGATGAGCAAAAACGTCGTGATTTTCTTATTCAGGAATGGCAAAAACAGTGCGCAGAAAAAAAATCTCAGGCAAAAGGTTGGCGAGAGTGGTTGGATGAAGAGCTGGGGTGGCAATTACCCGAAGGCGAGTATTGGCATGATAAACAATTGATGGTTCGTTTATCTGTCCGCCTGGAATGCTGGTTAGGTTTGATGCGTATGCACGGTGGTAGTCAGAAAGAGATGTTTGAACAAGCACCTGCCGCTTTTGCCGATCTATTTCAGAAACGCATACGGTTGATGGCTCCTTTGTTGAAAGCTTGGAAAGCAGCATTGAAATCTGAAGGAGCAGTCGATTTTTCTGGTTTAATTCATCAGGCCGTGAATATTCTGCAAAAAGGGCGATTTATCAGCCCGTGGAAACATATCTTGGTTGATGAATTTCAAGATATTTCACCATTGAGAGCCAAGCTATTAAAGACATTGAAGATGCAGAATAAACAAAGCCATCTGTTTGCTGTGGGAGATGACTGGCAGGCGATTTACCGTTTCAGTGGTGCGGAACTAACCTTAACGACAACATTTTCAGCTTACATTGGTGAAGGGGAAGGGAATCAATGTGTGTTGGATACGACTTATCGTTTCAATGATCGCATTGGTGAAATTGCTAATCGATTTATTCAACAAAATCCTAACCAATCGGCTAAACCTCTCAATAGCCTGATAAAAGGTAATAAAAAATCAGTTGTGATTTTATCTGAAGATCAATTGGAAGCATTGCTTAACAAAATGAGTGGCTACGTCACCAAACAGGAGACCATCTTATTGTTGGCGCGTTATCACCATCTTAAACCTGAACTATTGAAAAAAGCGCCTACCCGTTGGCCGAATTTGAAGATTGGATTTATGACAATTCATGCGTCTAAAGGCCAGCAAGCGGATTATGCCATTATTTTGGGGTTGAGGCAGGGAAAGGAGGGATTTCCAGCACCGGTGAGAGAATCTGTAATTGAACAAGTTTTATTGCCACAACCTGAAGATTTTCCCGATGCAGAAGAACGCCGTCTTTTATATGTCGCGCTTACACGGGCGAAAAAACAGGTTTGGTTGATGCAGGAGCCGAAAAATCCATCAGTATTCATTTATCAATTGACGCAATTCGGGGTACCGATACTGCGTAAACCTTAGAATAATACCAGTATCATAAAAACAAGGCGTATTTAATCCTATTGGATATAGCGAATGTTTTTCTAGTAAACCCTTATGGCTATTGACCCACATCAACATTGGTTACAAAAATGAGTTATCAATGACGAGGCAAAATCACTTGCAGAAAGTGAAGGGCTGAACGTTGTAATGGATAGTTGTCCTAAAATTGAAATCCCATGTTTGAGAATGGAGAAATAAATAAGGTAGTGCTTACTTATCCCCTTTGTCTTTCAAGCCGTAAATTTGTTGGCTACATTTTGAAATCCATTGGGTATATATTCACCACCTTATTGGAATAATTCGAGGACAACAATGATAAGAGCGTTTAATTTCGTAGTCGTGGAGCTTGCAATTGACTTCTGATGGATTCGGCTAATTCATCCAAAGAAGGTTGCTCTGGATGATCATCTGATATTTCGTAAGTCAATTGTGCTTCTGCCAGATATGTATGCACCGGCTGACCATCATCACCTTCCATCACAACGTGATACCACGGAGCCGAGCGCAAGGTAGCATTAGATGCAATATCATTTTCCTGCGGTTGTTCTAAAGAATATTCAGCATCAATATCTACAACAACACCCAAATAACCCAGCAGACTGTGCCGTACTTGCTGGCCAATACCGAATTTGCTGGCGATCATCATAGTCACCTCCCAAGAAACCTTGCAATGATTCTTATATATAAGGACAGTAAGGTAAATTTCAAGCGCACACCCGGTAGCCGGAATTTTTGCATGATCCTCGAAATCAAGATAGCGATGTGATCGCTACCTCATATTTTCAGGTTAGCCGCTGCGTATATAAAATACAATACTAAAAGTGGGTTTAACGTTTCAAAGTTCTTACTATCTTAATTTGGGGAGAACCCAGTAATGACTAAATACAGTATTATCATTTATGTTTACGGTCGGGTACAAGGAGTTGGATTTCGTTATCAAACATACCATTGGGCAAAGAAAAACAAGCTGGTTGGATATGTCCGCAACATGAATGATGGCAGTGTTAAAATTGTTGCTTGTGGTAATGATAATAAAATCAATAAATTAACTCAATGGTTGGAGCAGGGTGGCCCACCCGGTTCCAAAATTGATCATTTTCAATCACAGTTTTGTGAAATAGAAGAGATGAATGATTTTAGCATCCGCCACTAACGACGGATGAATAAATCAAATGCATTTAACAGGTTTCGGGAGACCTGCAATCTTTGTTGCTTGTTTTGCAGGTCCCTTGGGAAATAAACGGTAGAGATAACGGCTATTGCCTTTCTCCTCTCCATATTTTTGTGAAATCGCTTTAACTAGCATACGAATAGCAGGGGACGTATTAAATTCTTCGTAAAATCCCCGCACGAAACGTATAACTTCCCAATGCTGTTCAGTCAGATTGATTGCTTCCTGTTCAGCAAGTAAAGGCGCCATATCTTCTTGCCAGTCACTGCTGTTTTTTAAATAACCTTGAGCATCAGTTTTGATCTCACGACCTTGAAATATCAACATAACCTTTTAACCATCTAGTAACAATGACAGCAATTTAGCAAAAATCACCACTATTCCCAAGAAAGATTACAAAAAATGCTGAATAAATAGACCAACAGACAGCAATGTGAGTGATTTGGCGGCAATTGAACAGATAAATGCTTTACATTGATAACAGCGATGTTTATAGTGCTCGACATCGCGGAGGGGTGGCCGAGCGGCTGAAGGCAGCGGTCTTGAAAACCGCCGATGGGAAACCATCCGAGAGTTCGAATCTCTCCTCCTCCGCCACTTATACTTCTCGCAACGTCTCCTAAAGTCTCCTTTTCTTAGTAAAATCAAACAAAAACCAATATCTCCTTATATCAAGGTCTATTGTCGTCTTCCTAAATCTCTACAATTTGTTGTATAGTTTTTTGTATAGAAATTCCCTATACATTTTTTCTATACAATATTGGGTGGTTTATGAAGCTAACAGACTTGGCAATCAAACGAGCCAAACCAAAGGAAAAAGCCTATACGCTGGCGGATGGTAACGGCCTATCTTTGTTAATCGATACCAAGGGCTCTAAAGGTTGGCGATACCGTTATCAATTTGTGGGTAAAACCAAAATGATCTCATTAGGGGTTTATCCGGTAGTAACACTTACGGAAGCCAGAGCTAAACGTGACGAAGCAAGAAAACTGGTTGCTAATGGAATTAATCCAAGTGAAGCCAGAAAAGCAGAAAAAACGGCAGCTATTAATCAAACGGAACACACATTTAAGAATATTGAGCTTGAATGGTATAACAGCCGCAAAGATAGGTGGTCGGTTGGTTACTCCCAACCACTGCATCAATTTCAACTTCCTTTACTGGGAAGATATCCATTTCTATCTGTTGACCGGGAAGGTGTTTATCTTGGTTATCCATTTGATTTGATTGTTAATTATGTGTTAATAGAAAGTATCATGGAAACATAACGCAACCCAACACACTAAATCACTCCCCTTGATATATGATCAGAACTTTCTTAATCTGTGAGATAACGGCGTAATTAATTCACACAGGATGCAATAAAAAATATTGTTTCAATTGAATACTGTTTTAATTGGTTATATTAATGGAAATAATTAACCCGCAGGAGGTCGCGGGTTAAAAAGAATAAATATTTATATTATTTCCTCAAGGTAATCTGGATCATATCGGGATTCTATTTTTATAACGACGTGAAATTCACCCGAATTATCACCAAAAGCTCCTGGTTTATCATTGAATAAAAGTATTAGTTCTCCGTCTACCGGGACCGTTTTATGAAGCACACCATTTCCTATTTTATAGGCGCTGTTTCCGATTTTAGCTACGAGTGTGATGAGTGGTTCTGGCCTTGGATTGGTGGGTATGGAACTCTGAGGTGCTGCCCAGTAATTATTTGGATGACCGTACTTTACCCACCCTTCAGCAACAACAGATATAACATCCCCTTTTTTGAGAATAAGCCCTGTAGGTTGACCTTGTTCAAGTTTAGCAGGAACAGTTCCAGACCAATCGTACATAGTATTACCTCCAATCATTATATTTTGAAAGTGACTTTTATCAGTCTATGAAGGCGGGTTACTTCTCCGCCAGTGAACATCAATCAAATAGGTTCATCAATACTGGAGAATGCGTTTTGGCTAAGCTTGTTTTAACGATTAGGTGAGTTGCATACTTTGATGGCAGGATGACATAAAATAACAAACGGGGGATCAATAAAATCTGTTCTTCTACTGATAAAATTTGGTGTGATAAAGACAATGTTCACCGACCTTCAAACCCCCAAATCACCCATTTGTACAGCCTCCCACACAAGCCCAATCAATTCATTCAACTATAAATATTCATTAATATATTCGGGCTGTCACAGCGGACGGAAGTTAAGTATCACAACTTCCAATATCATAAATATAAGGAAATAGTATGTCTGACGTTATTAAGCCTGAAAACGAATGTCCGTTTAATCCTGAGCAATACGAATGCCACTGTATTACTGCTCCGGTAGGTTCCTTCTCTTGGGCATTGATTCAATTAAAACTACGCAAGCGTGTTGCCCGTTCTGTTTGGGGTGACAAAGGGATATATCTGGCTATTACGCCACGTGTGAATGGTTTAACCGTGGAAGACAGTAGCGCTTATGCGGTCGATGGTGTCGCAGTTGGGGCTAAATACGACTACCTGACACATATTGATCTGCACAATGAACACGGTAACTTTGTGCCTTGGCAGCCGACGCAAGAAGATATGATGGCTTGTGATTGGGGATTTTTTGAAGATAAGGTAAAACTTAAGCCATCAGTTGAGCCAACATATCAATTGAAAGCACGATTAACTGTAGGTGAACATACCGATTCTTCAAATGAGTTTCAATATTGGGGTTATACGAATGTTATGGGAAAATGGGAAGAAATTAGTAATAACATCCCGCTCTTTAAAGGAGTTGCTCACTTCTGTTTGATTCAGCTTGTTGCATCCTCTCGTCGCCATTTTCTTCTTAATAGTAAAAATCTTAATGAAGCGAAAAAACATCTTGGATCGAAAAGATTGGTCGTTAGATGCCTAAGTAAAGAATATGATTTGGGAGTAGCTGAAATAGACAGTGCTACCAATCTATTATATAAGCAACCTGAAAATTCATTGGCATTAGAAGAATTATTTATTGCATCAGTTGATAAGACACTGGAAATTGAATTTAACTTCTTTGATAACTAATTGAAAAAATTAATTATATTTCTATGACAAACATCTCAAGGCTGCGCATTGCGTGGCCTTCTTCATAAAGGACAATCCTCCTCTTTAACCTCCTTGATATCCCTAGTTTCCGTCAGAGAACCGGAAACTAGGGATATCAAGGGGTTGGAGAAAGGCCACGCGATGCGTAGCCTTAAATCTAAATGTAAGGTAGTAAGGTAGGATTAACGCCAGTTGAAGTAGAAGCGCTTGGTTTGGCCTGTTTGCCTCAATATTTCACCTAATTTTTCTATTTCAGCATTATTTTCATACCAATTTCCCCAATAATATTTGCTGTTAGAGTCTTCAGGTGAACTCATACCCAGATTATAAGTTATATTATCCACTGTTATATAAAGAGATTTGTTTTTGAATAAATTTTTCATTTGCTGATAACTTGCATCATTTTCATGAGAACTTATTAATAAGTTAATCCCCGATGCTTTAGATTTATTATTTTTACCCCAGTAAAAAATATCTATTTTTTCGATGGCTTTCTTATTTCTAATTACATTTAAGGTACCAAAAGCGGCTTCATTTCCTGTACTTAAGTATCTATCATCGACAATATATCCCCAATCATCAGAGCTCCCCCCTTGACTATCTCTATAACGTCCAGCGCCTAAAATAAGATCAAATACAAACATACTATCATCCAATTCAAATTCTGGTTTTGGATCAGGTGTTGGTTCCGGTTTAGGTTCAGGCATTAGCTCTGGAGTAGGTTTGGGTTTAGACTCAGTCTCAGGCTTCACTGGCTCTTCTTTCTTTCCCTCTTCTTCCACAAGCCCCCAATCACAAGCCATCATATCTTCTTGCGTCGGCTGCCAAGGCACAAAGTTACCGTGTTCATTGTGCAGATCAATATGTGTCAGGTAGTCGTATTTAGCCCCAACTGCGACACCATCGACCGCATAAGCGCTACTGTCTTCCACGGTTAAACCATTCACACGTGGCGTAATAGCCAGATATATCCCTTTGTCACCCCAAACAGAACGGGCAACACGCTTGCGTAGTTTTAATTGAATCAATGCCCAAGAGAAGGAACCTACCGGAGCAGTAATACAGTGGCATTCGTATTGCTCAGGATTAAACGGACATTCGTTTTCAGGCTTAATAACATCAGACATACTATTTCCTTATATTTATGATATTGGAAGTTGTGATACTTAACTTCCGTCCGCTGTGACAGCCCGAATATATTAATGAATAGTGATGGTTGAATGAATTGATTACCTTTGTGTAATTTCTCGTACAAACTTATAAAAATAACCAATTGAAACAATATCTTTTATTGCGTCCTGTGTGAATTAATTACGCCGTTATCTCACAGATTAGGGAATTTTTGCTCAAATGATTAAGGGGGTGATGTAGTGTGTGCTTATTCTTAGTTATCCAACACATGCAGGATGATTTTTGTAGCTTACAGAGATCACCCTTAAATCCTTTTAAGTACAATAAATTAAAGGTTTTTCGCATGGAAAAGAGATCATCCAGGGCAAACGGGTCTAAATTAGACTGACATAAAACCCATCGTAAGCACTTTCAACATATAGTCATTATCCCATCCCGCTTTCTGGCGCTTGGTTTTCATACCCACTTTAACCGTTTTCTCATTTTTCAACAGGTTAAGCGCTATTTTATTCATTAAAGCAATGTTTTCAGCGGCATGACCACTTCTCAGGCGCTGACTGTCTTCACCAAAACTGACGTCCAGCTGCCAGTGCAACTTTGATGTGGCAGTGTAAATATTGGTTAAGGAGATAAAAATGACATCAACAAAGGCAGGTTCTGCAATATGTGGTTGTGACAATCCAGATGATTGTACACATAAAATTGATATTAAGCTGGGTGATAAAACCATTAGTTATGAGCAATCTGTATTTCCCTATCAGATTCATTACATTTTTGATAAACCAAAGGAAGGTGAAATTCCTCAAGTACCTATAATATTAATTTCTATTAGCAAAGGCTGCATATCTAATAGTCCAATGTGTCCAATTGGGAATTTATATAATGAAAAAAGTCAGCCAATTTCACAATTTTCTCCCAAGAAATCGTATTCAGGAAATTTGAATTATTCCAAAAAAACTGACTCTTTTGCTATCGCTGAAAATAGCCCTATTACCCTTTTGCGCCGTTTTTTAGAAAAAGATTTTTATTTTCAAATAAAGAGAGAAAGTTATTATGTTCAGGTTGATGAATGTGCCGGAAAAGCCTTAGTCGATAAAATATTCAATTTGCCTGAAACTATTAGGCGAATGACGCTTGGAAATAAAGTCATTCTTGGTACAAATATTCATTTATATCTGAATGAAAGCTAGAAGTTCAACGTTGCTATTGGAGTAGCAGAAGAGATCGAAAAATATACCGATGAACAAAGACGGCAACAACAAATAGAAATTAATAGAGCGAATGGATTGCGACATAGAGGCTCACATGGGTGGCGAAGGAACACAAGTCCTTATGAAGTGCGTAATTCTTTAACGATTACAGGAGAAATTACTGCCGAAAAAGGTGCTGAAACACGCAGTTGGTCAAAAGAACTTGAATTTGAATTCAAAAAAGGTAAAAAGAAATTAGGGCCAATAGATACTGCAATTGATGGTATCGGCAAAATCAATAATATGCTTGCATTTGGGCATGACCAAGATAAATTCCGGATAATAAATTTAGATCTTATCTATCCTTTAATTAATATTAGCGGGGGGTATGAGCTTTCACACAGTGACAAGTATAAACTTTTCTTGGATTCACATATTAAGCGCAACACCGTAATGAACGAAGTAAATGAGTGGGCATTCCTTTAAATAATTCATTCGGTGTTTTGTAATCTCTCGTTTTACGAGGACGATTATTCAATCGGTTTGCCACAAGGTTAATCTCCCGTTCTGATACTTTATTAAAATCGGTTCCTTTTGGGAAGTAATCCCTGATTAATCCATTCGTATTTTCATTTATTCCTCTTTCCCAAGGCGAATAGGGATGCGCAAAATAAATTTTTGCCTCTAAATTCTTACTGATCCTCTCGTGTTCAGCAAATTCGAGGCCGTTATCAAAGGTAATTGTTTTAAGTACTCAAGAAAAGTTAATTGCAAATTTGTCGCCATAACCTTTCAACAAAGTATTTAACTCATACTCCATGGTATCCTCAGGGCACGAGCATACTTTGATTAACATTCAGCCAAAGAAAACTTGGGCGCGGTAATCATCACACCAGCTGGCTTTTTTAAGCTTATTTCTTTGGCTTGGTGCCCCGCAATCACATTGCTTGACCAT